>SXHE01000478.1 GCA_005773755.1 Planctomycetia bacterium | reverse complement strand
GTGGGGGCCGACGAACCCGACCCGCTCGCCGGCGTGGATCTCGAACTCCACGTCCTCAAAGAGCGGCGTCGCGCCGTACCCGCGCGAGATGTTGGTGCAAGAGAGGAGCAGCATGCGTGAACCATGACGAACGCGCAGGCGGAAATCGTTCCCGCGCCTTCAGATTAGTGTAGCGGAGGGAACGAGCGTCCCAGGGGTTGCGCTCGCAAAGCCTCGCTTCACCCCTGGCTACCATCCGCCGCTCCGCGGCAGTCGTGCGGGTCGTCGCTGTCAGTCGGAAGTCGTGCGCCACACCACGGGCAAAAGGCGATGCGAATTGAGGACGTGCCGCCGTCGTGGATCATCAGCCCGAAGGTGCCGCGCGATGATCGTGTTACCAGACAATCGGGACAGTCCCAGCGGTCCGGGTGCAAGTCGCAGGTGTGCTCGGCTCGGGCGCGCAGATCGTCGCAGCAGAACGTCATGGCTCCCCTCATGGTGCCTTGAACAGCGCGATCGGTCCCGGCGCGGCGAGGCGCTTTTCGGCGGCGCGGAACAGCTTGTCCGCTTCGGCCTTGTCGCCGCTGAACCACAACTGGTAGCCGAGCAGGAACGCCAGAGTGGCCTCGTTGGGGTTGTCCGCGTGGGCCTTCTTGAGCGCGATCAGGTGCAGCACGAACCGTTCCGGTTTGTCGCCGTAGAGGGCGGTGGGGTCGAACTTGCTGTCGGGCCACTTGGGGTCGCGGGCCAACCCCTCGCGGACGCGGGCGACCGCTTGCGCGTACTGCCCGGCGGCGAACTTCGCTTGCGCGTAGTGGAAGTACGTCGGCGCGTCGGCGGGGTCGGCTGCGGTCGCGCGCTCGAAGTGCTCCGCGGCGCGGCCGTAGTCGCCGCTCGCGAACGCCGCGCGCCCGAGCTTCGCCTGATTCGCCGCTTCCTTCTTCGGGTCGGCGTCGGGCACCTCGGCCTTTACCGGCAGGTCGCGCTTGAACGGGTCGAACTTGATCCGCGGCCCGTCGGGGCGCGGCACGACGGCGACGCGCGTGACCTCGGGTACGGTCACTTCCTTCTTTGGCGCGATCACGAGGAACTCGTTCGGCCGCGCGCCGCGCGGCAGCAGATCGGCCACGCGATCCGGGTCGGGGTCGTTCGCGCCGCCCAACACCGGAACGGGTACGAGCACCGGGACCGGAACGAACACGGGCACCGCGACCGCCGGCGGGCCGAACGGCCCGACCGGTCCGAACGCTGGTCCCCAGCCGCCGAAATAAGGGTTGCCGAACACCGGCGGCCCGAACCCGAACGCCGGCGGCGCGTAGAACGCGGAGCGCGAGACGAACCCGCCCGCGAAGCCGCTGACGCGCACTCGCGGTCCGCCGAAGTTGAACCCGAACCCGCTGCGGTACGAGTAGGAGTACCCGCTCGAATAGGAGTAGCCGTAAGGGTACACCGGCCCGGCCACGAACTGCGCCCGCGCAGGGGCCAGTTCGGACAGCGCCAGCACCGCTATCGCGGTCAGGATGAATCGCGCCACGGCTTCGCCCTCGTGCGGTCGGTCCGTCGATGCGCCGATTATCCGCTACAACCGACCCCACCGCAACTGTAGCTCGTAATCCACGCGGGGCGTTTGGCGGCGCGCGTCCGCAGTCGCTAGGATTGCCACACGATCCCGCACCCACTTCCGCCCGGAGAGCGAGCGATGGCGTTCATCACGGCCGACAACGTGCGGCGCTGGCCGAACAACCGTGTACCCTACGTGATCGGGGCCGAGTTCCCGCCGGGCAGCGTGGGGCGGGTGAACATCGACGCCGCGATCGCGACCTGGAACGCGACCGGCGCGATCAGTCTGGTGCCGCGGGTCGGGGGCGACGCGGACTACCTCGCGTTCAAGTCGACCGGCCTCTGGTGCCGGTCCGGGGTCGGGCGCGCGGGCGGCGAGCAGACCATCGACTGCGCGCTCCAGAACCCGGGGTGGAACGCCGGCAGCGTGATGCACGAGATCGGCCACGCGATCGGGCTGTTTCACGAGCACCAGCGCCCGGACCGGAACCAGTTCGTGAAGGTCGAAGCCGCGGTGGTGAACAGCGTGAACTACAAGATCGAACCGGGCGTCCCGCTCGGCGCGTACGACTGCGGCTCGATCATGCACTACCGGAACATGCCCAACGAGGTGACGCACCAGGTGCCCGAGTGCCTCGCCGCGGTGCAAGCGAACGCACTGAGCTGCCGCGACGTGGGCGCGGCCCGGTGGATGAACGGGTTCCGCGTGCGCGCGTTCCGTGGGGCCGACGCGAACACCGTGTTCGTGCTGGGCACCGACGGCCGGTTGTGGCGCGAGCAGAACCTGTTCGTACCGAGTGCCCCGACGCGGTTGGAGGTGGACCGCGGCGTGAGCGCGTTCCAGCCGCTCGGCCCGGACCGGGCGTTCGTCCTGGGTGCGGACGGGAACCTGTGGTTCGAGCAAGCGCCGTTCGGGAACCCGCCGCCCCCGCGCGTCCTGGTCGACAAGAGCGTGTTCCGGTTCCAGGCCCTCGACGCGAACACCGTGTACATCCTGGGGGCCGACGGGAACCTGTGGCTCGCGCAGGGGCCGTTCGGAAACCCGCCGCCGAACCGCGTGCTGGTCGATAAGACCGTCGCGATGTTCCAGGCGGTGAGCGCGAACAGTGTGTTCATTCGCGGCGTGGACGCGAACTTGTGGCTCGCGCAGGGCCCGTTCGGGAACCCGCCGCCCGCCCGCGTGCTCGTCGATAAAACCGTCGGGGCGTTCACCGCGGTCGACGCAAACACGGTGTACGTTCTGGGCGCGGACAAGAACCTGTGGCGCGCACACGCGCCGTTCGGGAACCCGCCGCCGGGTCGGGTGCGGATCGACGGGAGCGTGGCCGCGTTCCAGCCGGTCGGCCCGGACGTGGTGTTCGTTCGCGGCGGCGACCGGAACCTGTGGCGCGTGTCGGCCCCGTTCGGCGCGGTCCCGCACCCGGCCCGCGTGTTCGTCGCCGGCAACGTCGACGAGTTCCACGCGTTCGACGCGCAGCGGGTCCATCTGGTGGACCCGAACCGGGTGCTCTGGCAGCGATTCGTGCAGTAGGTTCGCTTTGCCCCGCGGAGCGGATATACTCACGGGTGAACACGTTTCGCGAGGTGGGCCGTGGCCGAGATCACCCGGCAGATGCTCCGCGACTACCTGCACGACGCCCTGCCCGACGCGGAACTCGCGGCGGTCGAGAAGGCGCTGCGCGAGTCGCCCAAACTGCGCGCGGAGTACAAGGAAGTCGTCGAGCAAGAGGACCGCGGCGAACACACGGTCGGGGCGATCTGGCGGCGCGAGCGCGTGAGCTGTCTGTCGCGCGACCAGCTCGGCAGCTACGTGCTGGGGTCCGGCGACCCGGAGCTACTCGACTTCATCGACTTCCACCTCAAGACCGTGGGCTGCCCGTTCTGCCAGGCGAACCTCGACGACCTGAAGAAGCCGAAGGCCACGAAGCCGCGGCGCTAGCCCTGTAAGCCCCAAACTCGCGCCCGGTATCCGTTCGCGCCCGCCGCTGCCTCCTCGAACTTTCCGCATGAGCCTTCCGCCAGACGCCGTTGAATCGCTCGCCAAACTCGACGTCGAACACCTGCTGCTGCCGGTGCTCGTGCAACTGGCCGTCATCATCGCGGCGGCGCGGGCGTTCGGCGCGCTGGCGCGCAAGGTCGGTCAACCGAGTGTGGTGGGCGAGATCGCCGCCGGGCTGATCCTCGGGCCGTCGCTGTTCGGCTGGCTGTTCCCCGAACTGTTCGGCGCGGTGTTCCGACCCCCGCTGGCCGGCGTCGAACAGCCGCTCGCGGACGCGACCCTGCCGAAAATCTTCACCGTCATCGCGCAGTTCGGCCTCATCTTCCTGATGTTCCTCGTCGGACTGGAGTTCGAGTTCGATCACGTCCGCACGCACGCCCGCTCCGCGGTACTCATCTCGCTGATCGGGATCGTGGTGCCGTTCGCGCTCGGCGCGGCGCTCGCGCAACTGATCCACCCGCACCTGGAACCGCACCCGAAGGCCGGGCCGGTGTCGCTGCTGGGCCTGACGCTGTTCCTCGGCGTCGCGCTCTCGATCACCGCGATCCCGGCGCTGGGCCGGATCATGTTGGAGCTGAACATCACGCGCACGCGGCTGGGCGCGATCACTATCACCGCGGCGGCCGTGGACGACGCCATCGGCTGGATACTGTTGGCGAGCATCACGGCCGTCGTGAAGTCGAACTTCGACCCGCTGGAAACGGGCCGCATGGTCGGGCTGACGGTCGCGTTCGCGCTACTCATGTGGTTCGCGGTGCGCCCGGTGTTGGTGCGGTACTTCGCGTACTCGCTCCGGGCCAACGGTGGGAAGCTGAGCGCGACCGCGCTCGCGGTGCTGTTGGTGAGCGTGCTGCTGGCCTCCATCGCGACCAACCTGATCGGCATCTTCGCGGTGTTCGGCGCGTTCCTGCTGGGCGCGGTCCTGTCCGATCAAGAAGAGCTGCGCGAGGCCGCGCACGCCAAACTGCGCGACATCGTCCCCTCGTTCTTCGTGCCGGTGTTCTTCACCTACACCGGACTGCAAACGGACGTGGCCGCGTTACACGGCGCGACGATGTGGCTGATCTGCGCGGCGCTCGTGGTGGTCGCGGTGGCGGGCAAGCTGGCCGGGTGCGGGCTGGCGGCCCGCGCCAGCGGGGTCACCTGGAAGGAGGCCGGCATCATCGGCGCGATGATGAACGCCCGCGGCCTCATGGCCCTGATCGCCATCAACATCGGCTACCACCAACTCGGCGTGGTTCCGCGCAGCCTGTTCTGCATGTTGGTCATCATGGCCCTGACCGCGACCGCGCTCACGACCCCTCTGCTGCTCTGGCTGCGCAAGGGCACCGAACTGGACGAGCCGATCAACAGCAGCGGCTTCTTGGCGAACGACCGGCGCGCGCCGGCCGAGACCGCCCCGACCGCGCGCCGCGGTACGTGAGTCACTCCGCGAGGTACGCGAAGAGGATCGCCATCGCGTCAATGGGTTTGCCGTAGGTGTTGTTGTACTCGGCCACCAGTTCGTACCGGCGGCCCCTCACGAGCGGGACCCCTTCGCGGCTCGTCACCTCGGACATCGCCTTGACACCCAATTTGTCGGTGAAGTGTTCGCCGGTGATCTCGAACACGACCGTCCCGGTTTCCATGTCGATCAGCCGCATCCACTCGCCGTAGGGGTGCAGGTGCCCGGTGATGTAGTGCGCCGCCGTGTCGCGCGGGAGGTTCAGTTGGCGCGTCACCTCGCTGCGGTAACGGTGCCGACCCGGGGGAACGACCCAGTGGATCGTGTTGCGCTCGCCGAACTGCTCCATGACCCCGTCGGGCGACGCGTTCTCGACGCAGCATGTCATCCCGGGGTGGACCGGCCCGCGGTCCTTCAGCCGGACGAACTCGCTGGGCGTGGTGCCCCGCGCGTCGCCCTTGCACGCTTCGCCGCACTGCGACCCCTGGTGATCGGACTGAAACACGCCGTCGCCTTTCGTTCCGTCCGGCACGTGCTGCTGGTAAATGTACAGGGCGCGGCGGAACAGCGGTCGAACCGGGGCCGCGGCCGTCGCGCGGCGGTACCACACGCTCGTCTTCATCCGAACGGTGCGGTCCGGTTCGCCGGCGTTCTGGTTCAGCGCCATCGTGAAGTTGTCGAGCCGGGTGCCGGCCTTGATCGGGAGTCCGAAGCCGGCGGGCAGTCGCACGTCCATCCGGCCCGGCACGAGCGTGAAGAACCGCCAGTCCGCGTGGGTCGCGGGCGCGAACTGTGCGTTGTGAGCGCCGGGGTCGGTCGTGTCGGGATTGAGCGTCAGGTTGGAGTGACAGAAGAACTCGTTCGACACCGGCTCGCGCGTTCGCGCGTCAACCACGTCGGCCCGGATGCCGGTGATGTAGATCGTTTCGTCGTCCGGCGCGTCCTCCGCGAGCCGGACACCCGGCTGATTGCCCCGCGGCCCCAGCATCGACATGTACACCTGATCGAGCCGGTAGGGTTGTGAGAGGAGCGTAACCGAGTGGCTCCCGTCGGCGTGCGTTTCGCGCGCCAGAACCCGCCCCGTATCCGGCCGCGCCAGCACCCGGGCGATTTGCAGCCCGCCGACCGCGATCAACACCAGCATCGCGCAGAGCCGAAGTCGCCGCCAGTTCGTCATGATTCCTTCTCCGCCGGGTGCGCAGGGCGCACAAGAGTAGGGCGAGAACCGGCCGGAGGCAAACCGCTTCGACCGGGAGGGGTAATCTCTTCCGACGGATGAGGAATACCAACGGGTTGTATCGCCGGGCCGACGCGAGGAGCGCGAACACGAGTGCGGCGGTCGTCGGTCCTCCCCTCGGCACGTTCTTCCCCAGAGCTATACTTTACGCGGCCAGGAATGAGTCGCTATCGAACGTCTGGAACTTCAGCGTCATGAGCGAGGCGAGAGCCTCCCGGTGG
>SXHE01000477.1 GCA_005773755.1 Planctomycetia bacterium | reverse complement strand
CGACTTCGCGACCTTCCGGGCGGCCATCGACGAGTGCCTGAATCGCATCCCAACGGACCACCGGGAGGCTCTCGCCTCGCTCATGACGCTGAAGTTCCAGACGTTCGATAGCGACTCATTCCTGGCCGCGTAAAGTATAACCAGAGTCTTAAGGCCAGTCATTCCCTTGATGTGACCCAGGTCTTTGTCGGTGACAAGCGCCGATTGGCCTTCGGAATTCAGCACTTGGAGGCCGTGCATATCCGCCAGGAAGTCAAGGTTGCGGATACTTGCAGTGTTGTTGATTGCCAACTCTTGCAGCCCGCGCAGACCGCGAAGGTGCGCGCGTGCGTCGTCGGTCGCCTTCGGGCAATTGCGGAGGTCGATAGCCAGGAGCTTCACCGGCCCGTCGGGCAACTTCTCCCCTTTTTTGAATTCGCGCGAATCCCCGTCGATAACGACCCGAACCGAACCGTCCACGCTCAACACCCAGTCGGCCGCTCGTCGATCCGGTTCCGAGACTTTCGGCTCGGACTGCACCTTAGACTGCTCCTTTCGGACAGAAACGGGCTCCGGTTGGGTGGCCGACGGCGGGTTGGATCGGTTGCACCCAACCAGTAGCAACCCGGTCACCGAGGTGACCAAAACCCTGCCGATGAGGGACTGCATCAACTTCCTCCGATCGTGGTGCCTGTAGAAGATACTTTCAGTCCGTAAGAGCTTCCGGGTGCCGCCGCCGAACGCCCCAGCTCAGCCGCGCGGCGCGAGCGCAACCGCTTGCGCGGTCGCGTCGGTTGTTCCGCCGGTGTCGGACACCCGCGTCGGCTGCAGCGTACGGTTCGGCCGCGCTGAGCGTGCGTCCGGCGGGCTGAGCCGGGATCGTTGCTGACCCCCGCGGATCGGAACGCGACCCGCGACGATGGCAGCCACTTGGAAAGGGGGGCTGCCGCTCCCGTGTGCCGGCGGTCCGCGGGAGCGGTTCGCCGCCGACCGGCCGGGCGAGTTGGTCGCCGGGCCGGTGGTCACCGTTGGGTGTGGGTGGTGACCGCGCCCATCAGACGGAACGGAGCGCGCAGAGGCCGAAACGCGCCGGCTTGCCGTCCCCTTCCGCGGTGGCACCGGGTACATCGCCGAGGCCGGATCGCTCCGGTGCAACGATGGCCCGCGCCACCTATCTGGCCGAACGACTGCGTTCAGCTGCCCGCCCGGCTTTGCGGGCGGGTCAACTGCAACGCTTGGTTCGGCGTGCCGTCAGTCCTCGTCCTCGACCCACAGGCAGCCGGAGCCGCGAGGGCCGATGACCAGCACCCCAGTATCAAACGTGGCCGCTGTAACCGGCTCCCAACCCGCCCCTCCATGGCTCTCGTGGAACGTGCCGTTGGTGTAATACCGCACGCCCTCGGTGCCGAACTGCGCCAGGAACCGGCCCGCCAAGTCGGCGGCCCGGTCGGCGGGCCTGATCGCGGCGTTGTACGCCAAGTCCTCGCTGAGAACCAACTCGGCGAGGCGGCGGGCCGCGGCGGCGTCGATCTCGGAGTAGCTGCCGGGATCGGAGGCCAGCCCGAACTCGGCGGCCAACTCGGCGAGCGCCGGCGAGGGACGCGCCGAGACGCCGCAGTGGGTCACCCCGAAGCGACGCGCGATGCGGATCTCGGCAACGACATCCAACCCCAATCCCTCCGCCGCCGAACGACCCAGCTCAGCAGCCCCGCCTGAGTGAGCTACGGGTCAGAAACACCCTACGGGGCGGGGTCTGCTGCAGCGCCTGGTTCGGCGTGCCTTTGCTGCTCAGGTGGACTCCACCTCGCCATCCTTGGACATGAAGTAGTCTCGTGCCCACCACCAGACGAAGCTGCCCTCCGCCAGCCAGCGGTCCCGCGACTTGATGAACTCCTGCCGCTCCTCCTCATCCCGGAACCATGTCTCCGTCTCCACATTCGCGAGGTGACCGGGGAGGATCTGAATGCCAACCGGGTACTCGTCGTCGTAAAACTCCTTGACACGAATGGTCGCTGGGGAATAGCCCAACTCGACTTGCCACGCCTTTCGTTCAGCGTCGATCAGCGCGTCGAACTCGTCACTGGAGATGTGGTAAGGTGGCTGATGACCGGCGATCTTGCCGGCCGCATCACTCCAGTGCCGCCCTTCACGGCTCACCAGATTCCCCTGCGCGTCAAAGAAGAACGCGACCAGTTCCGGGCAGAGCAGGCCCATGACGACTTGCCGTCCGTCCGCACAGACGCCGGTTTCGTAGTCGTACGCCTGGATCGGGAACAGCCGCTCGTCCGCCACTGTGCGCCCTCCGCCGCCGAACTTGTGATTCGGCCGACCGGCCTAACACGGGGCGTTGGTCGGCCTAACACGGAACTGGTGCGATGATGCTAACCCCATCGCTCGCAGGTGTCAACAGTTGCGTCACGCACTTCATCGCGGGTCCGTGTTAGGCCGACCAGCAGGGTCGGCCTAACACGGCGGTGTTAGGCCGACCGACAGTCACAGCTTATCGGCCGGACTTTGCACCCCGCGACCGCCTCGATTCAAGACGTGGGTGTAGATCATCGTCGTTTCCACGTTGCTATGGCCGAGCAGTTCCTGCACCGTGCGGGTGTCCGCCCCGTCTTCAAGCAGGTGCGTTGCGAAACTGTGCTGTATCGCGTGCTCGGCGATCCCGATCGCGACCGACGCCGCCCGGGGCTACGTTCCCGCGGCATCTTCCGCGCCTCCGTGGTTCGCGCCCTACAATTGGGCGGGTACGGGGGGCCGACTCGCATGCGCCTGCTGATCGTCGCGGACATTCACGGCAACCGTGCCGCGCTCGAGGCCATCCGCGAGCCGTTCGATGCGTGCGTGTGCGTCGGCGATCTGGTCGATTACGGCCCCGAACCCGCGCCGTGCGTCGAGTGGGTGCGCCAGAACGCCGCGTACTGCGTGCGCGGCAACCACGATCACGGGGCCGCCCAGAACGTCGAGATCCCCGGCAGCGGCGGGTTCCGCTACCTCACCTCGGTCACCCGGCCGCACGCGGTCGCCAGTCTCACCCCGGACCAGCGCCGGTTCCTCGCCGATCTGCCCACGTCGCGGATGTTCACCCTCGGCGGCAAACGGTTCCTCATCGTTCACGCCACCCCGCGCGACCCGATGGACGAGTACGCCCCCGCGGAAGAGAACTTCTGGAGGCCGCGGCTCGCCGGGTTGAAGGTCGATTACCTGCTCGTCGGGCACACGCACCAGCCGTACAAGCTGCAAGTGGACGACACGCTGATCGTGAACCCCGGCAGCGTCGGGCTGTCGCGCGACGGCGACCCGCGCGCCGCCTACGCGATCATCGACGGCGACGACGTGCAGTTCAAGCGCGTCGAGTACCCCATCGACGAGACGATCCAAGCGGTCGAGGCCGTGACCACCGACGCGACCGCGCGACAGATGCTGACGGACGTGTTCCGCACCGGCGGGATGCCGACCCGCTGGATGCGCAACGGCACCAACGGTAACGGCACGCACTGAACATTTTCCCACAACCGCTCTTGATGAATCAGTTCGCACGTATACTATGAACCTGGGTTCACACGCAGAGCGCGTGTTGGGACGAGTTGCGTTCTGTAGCCGGGGTCTGTGACCCCGATGCTGAACGAGAGGGTGAGCTACCGGCCTCTGTGAGGCCGGCTACAGTAGGTGGGCAGGCGGCGCGGGAGGTCCGAAAACCTTGTGCAAGGTTTTCAGATTTGCCACTTCTGGCGACCCGGAGGCAGCGGCTTTTTGTGCAAGGATTTTTCAACCGCCCACTTCGGTTCGGTGAGTAGCCCGCCACTCCGTGGCGGTGCTTGCGACACGCCCAGAACGTCGTCGGATTCGCCCGACGGCACCGCCGCGGAGTGACGGGCTACTTTGACGACTCGGAGTTCCTCTTGCGTGAGGAGTTGGAGCCGCTATACCGCGGCACACTCATTCACGGTGGGGGATACGCTCATGCGCGTGCGGGCGCTGCTCGTTTTCGTCGTCGGTGCGCTCGCGCTGGCGGCGACCGGGTGCTACCACGACAAGTACGACGTGCTGGGCGACACCAAAGAGCGGTACACCCTGCCGCCGGACGAGGCCCGGTACAACCTGCCCGAGACGGCGACCTACCGGGCGAAGCCGGCCGAGAAGAAGCAGGAGACCCTTTCGACCCGCGGGCGCGGCGGGGCCACCGGCGGCGGGCCGGGCGGCGGGTTCTGACGCCTGTGCCGGTCGCGCCGCGCGCCGGGCGCGGCGGTTGTGGCCGACGTTGCGCCCGTAACGGTTCGTTAAACTGTTTCGCCCGCCCATTCTCCCGAAACTCCCACGACGGACACGCGCGCCGGTTCGATCATGGCGTGTAGCCCCTCAGCGCAGGGGCGTTACGTCGTGGAGCTTCCCCGTGTCGCGCACCCGGT
>SXHE01000476.1 GCA_005773755.1 Planctomycetia bacterium | reverse complement strand
GAATGCGGCCTCGATCGAGGTGCGGCCTGACGTGTAGAACAGCGCCTCGTTCGGCGACGCGAGCGCGTTCAGTTCAAGCGCGGTCAGTGTGAAGGCGTCGTCCCAACTGATGGGTTCGTAGTGGCGGCTGCCGGGCCGCAGCACCAGCGGTTCCGTGAGCCGGCCCTGCTGCCCGTGCCAGTAGTCCGTTTCGCGCCCGAGGTCGTCGATGGAGTGCGTGCGGAAGAACTCGGCGGTGAGCTTGCGCGCGTCCGCTTCCCAGGCGACGGCCTTCGCCCCGTTCTCGCAGAACTCGGTGGTCGCGCGGTGAACGTCCGGGTCGGGCCACGCGCAACTGGGGCAATCGACGCCCTGCGCCTGGTTCAGCATGGTGAGCGCGCGCACGCCGCGGCGGAACCCGGCGACGCTGAAGACGTGCGCGAGCGACACGGCGACCGCCTTCGCGCCGGCCGCGGCGGTCTTGGGCGCGGTCAACTTCAGGCCGGTGAGGTCTTCCGGGCACAGCGCTTCGTTCGGTTGCGGTTCCATACCGCTGTTGTACCCGTGCGGCGCGCGAACGGGAACCGCGTGCGATTGTCGCTGTAACGCAGCGGGGTGGCGCGCGAATCGCGCGCCACCCCGGATTTGAGATGCCGCCCTACCGGGGTCGCAACGTTCCACGGGCCGGCGTGCGCCCGTGTGCCGCGTTACACCACTTCGGCGAGCTTGTGCAGCTCGTCGTCAATGGCCTCAAGTTCGGCCTCGCCCGCGGCCAGTTCCGCGCGGAGCGCGCCCAGCTTCGCCACCGCGTCCGCGTGCGCCTTCTCCTTCAGCGCGAGCGTCTTGCTCAGGTCGGACAGCGCGTGCTCGGCATAGCACGCCTCCTTCTCAGCCTTCTGCACCTCGTCCGGTAGCTTGCGCAGCCGGTTCTCGAGGCCGATCTGGTCGGCGATCAGTTGCGTGCGCGTCGCCCGCGCCTGCGCCCGCTTGATGACGGTCGTTTCGGTCGCGGTCGCAGCCGGAGCCGGAGCCGCGACCGCAACCGGCACGACGGTGACGCGCGTCGCAGCCACCTCGACGGACTCGCGGAACGTCTTGCCCTTCAACTTGTGGTACACGATCGTGAGCAGGAACGTGCCGAGGGCGAGGATCACCGGGACCGGGTTGGCCTCGACGCCGTCCCAGACCCGCAGCCCGGAGACCGCCGCCCGTTCCGTTAACTGCCGGAACTCGAGCGGGTGCGTGCTGTAGACGGTGCCAACCGCCGCCGCAACGCCCACAGTAGCCAGCGCAATGAACTTCTTCATGGTTCTTTCCCTTCGATGTGCGTCCGGCAGATGTGCGACCCGAACTCGAGCGCTGAAGCGGACGGTTTCGTTCGGAAAGAGAGCGTCGGATAACGAAGAGGTTCGCCGGATTCTGAAGGAAACCGCTACTGAGGGCCGACGATCACGGCCTCGCCTTCCTGGTACTGGTCGGAGCTGAAGCCGAGGACGGGGTAGAAGATGAACCCCAGAAGTGTCAGACCCAGGCCGAACGCTTCGGACTTCCCGAACCGGCGGGCCACTTCGACGTTCACCAACAGCACCGCGACCACGTTCACTCCGGGCGTAAACACGAGGATGAGCCACAACCAGCTCAGCCGCGCGACGCCGAGGACCAGGACGTGAGCGTTGTAGAAGGGGACGAGCGCGGACCACCACGGCCAGCCGGCTTTGGGGAACGCGCCGACCCAGCCGATCATCACCGGCACGGCGACGACGACCACGACCACGATGTACCACGTCAGATCGTCCACGCGGAGGAACCCTCGACCCGCGGAACCGGGCAGGGGCATCATACGACCTGCGCGAGCGCGACGAAAGCGGCCCCGGAAATGACGTTCCCCGGCGCGCGAACGGACGCGTGCCGGGGAACCGTGTTGGAGAAGGACAGTTCCGTTCGGTTACTACTCGTCTTCGAACTCGGTGTTTTCCACGACCCACTTTTGGATCTTCGGCACCGCCCAGAACGAGTAAATGCCGAGAGTGATGACGATCAAGAAGTACGAGACGAGCAGGAGGCCGAGGGCCGAGCTGCCGGTGCCGTCGAAGCGCAAGCGCCGCCCGTTGACGAGCGTGTGCTCGCACTCCCACTTCTTCATCATGCAGATGACCCAGGGAACCGCCAGCCCGAACGTGAAGGCGTACAGCAGCATGGCGACGAGAAACACCGGAAGGAAATCACCCGCGCTGCCGTCGAACTCGAACGATCCCGCCCGGCGACGGGCCTTCTTCTTCTTTGGTGCCTCATA
This sequence comes from Planctomycetia bacterium, assembly GCA_005773755.1. Taxonomy (GTDB): domain Bacteria; phylum Planctomycetota; class Planctomycetia; order Gemmatales; family Gemmataceae; genus Gemmata. The sequence continues at coordinate 4,177 of SXHE01000476.1, read as the reverse complement.
ATCTTCGTCCCGGTCGTCGTCGTCGTCGTCGCGTTGTCGGGCCATGAACATCTCCTGACGGGGGGTAAGACGGGGGTGCAGCGGTGCGGAAGGTTTGGGAGATGGTATCCTGATCCGGCGCGCGCGGCAACAATATGACTGCCGTTTTCGTGAAGTCCTTGCGTGGATGGCCGGCACGCTTGAACCGCGCTATTTCTTGGCCGCGAGCCAGTTGGCGAGTTCCACGATCTGCTCGTCGGGGATGGTGCCCTTGAACGCGGGCATCATCTTGGCGTCGCCGCGCTTGCTCTTGGGGTCACGAATGAACTCCGCGATCCACTCCGCGTTGCGGCCGGGTTCCGCGCCGATCTTGTCCAGCTTCGGCCCGCGCGAGCCGCCGATGCCGGGGCCGCCCGGCTGCCCGGCCTGCGCGTGACACTTCGCGCAATGCGTGTTGAACGTGACCTGCGGCCCACTGCCGCCGGGGTCGCTCTTCCCGCAGCCGACCAGCGCCGCCAGCGCCAGCGCGAACACCAACGCAACACCACCGCGCCGCATGACGCCGCCTCGAAGGAGTGTGATAGTCGAATGGGATCAGTGTAAGGGCCGGGCACACGAGCGGCGCGGCGTTAGCCCGCCGGTGCGACGCCCACGATCCACGTTTGCGTATCTGAGTTGTGCAGCTACCGGCGGGCTTACGCCGCGCCGCTCGCTGAAACCTCGCGCCAGCGGGTGCGGACCTGCGCCGGGGTCGCGGTGCCGGTCACGCCGATCTGCTGGATCGTGATTGAGGCGACGAGGTTCCCGAACGCCGCGGCCTGCTCCTCTTGAACCCCGTGAGTGATAGTCGCGCAAGTAATCCCAGCCGAACAACTGTCCCCGGCTCCGCAAATGTCGATTGGGCCAGCGACGGGATATGTACTGATGAGTTGCGCGCTACCCGAACCGCCGCGCCCGATCTCGATTACCTCGATCCCTGCATCTCCCACTGTGCGGAACACTGTTCGGTGCCGCCACTCGTGGGCTGCTGCGTTCAGAGATGTCAAATAATCATGGAGATCAAGGCCGCCAATGTTCCCCCACGCTCTCGCAGCTTCGTCGCGATTCGGTTTCACGCACACGTTGCGGAACAGCCCGATCTGCTCGCGGCTGTCGGCCAGGACGAACTTGCTTTCGTCGCGTTCGGCAAGCTTCGCCAAGTGGTCGCGGACGCGCGCCGTGACCACGCCACAGTCGGGTTCGCTCACCTGATCGAGCACGAGCAGCGCGTCGAGTTGCGGCCAAGCCTCGTCGAGCAGTTCGATGATGTGATCCTGTATCGCGTCCGGGGTCGGCGTGCGGTTCTTGATGTCGAGCCGGTTCAGCTCGTCCGCGCCGAGCATCGGCTTCGTGTACGTCGGCGTGCGCCGCTGCGGCGCTGGCACGATGCCGCCCTGCTCCACCGCGGGCAGCGTGCGGAGCGCCTGACGCAGTTCGTAGCCCTCGCCGTCGTCGCCGATGCAGGCGATGGGGTAGATGCGGCCGACGCCGAGCGCCGCTAGGTTGTTGATGACCGTGCCCGCGGCACCGGGGTAGCTCCGCACGCACGTCACCTGATACGCGGTGAGGCCGGTTTCGACCGACGGCTCGTTCAGTGCCGGGTCGATGTCCAGGTAGCGGTCGAGGAACAGATCGCCGAGCACGCCCACGGTGCGCGAAGGGATCGTGGCGAGGATGTGGTCGATGAGTTCGGTGGTGAGCATGAGTGATGTTCCTGGCGAACGGCCAGCGTAAGCTGGCCGGTGAGAGGACTGCCGATAACAACTCGCTCGCGTCTCACCGGCCGGCTTACACCGGCCGTTCGCCTATGGCGGCGCGCCACACAGCAGGAACCGTGTCGCCGTGGTCGCCTTGCACGTAGAAGCTCTCGCCGCCGTCGGCGACCGTGCGCACGAGGATCGTCTTCCACGGGCGGTAGTAGTAGCGCGGGTCGGTCTTGGGGGCCTGCGTGTGGTAGTCGTCGCCGAGCGGGAGCAGGTCGAACACGGCCGTCGTGAACTTCGCGATCTTCTCGCCGTTCTGGTGCGCGACGTTGCGCGCCATCGCCAGGGCCTTGAGGTACACTTCCGGCCCCATCACCGCCGTGCCGAAGTTGAGCGCGATGCCGCCTTCGAGCTTCTTGATGTGCTCCGCGAACACGAGGACGTCGGTGTAGCTGGCGCGGCCCAGGACGCCGCCGTCGGCGTTCGGGTGTTCGTGGATGATGTCGTAGCCGATGCCGATGTGGACCGTGACCGGCACCTTGAGCCGATAAGCCGCCGCCAGCACAGATGCGTGCTTGTGCGGGAAGAAGCCTTCCGCGATGGCCTTCCCGACGCTCTCGCCCAGGCCCATGCCGTCCTTCACGCCGCGGGTGATCGCGTCGTTCATCTTGCCGGTCTCTTCCCACAGCCCGAACTCGCCGCTGGACACGTACCGGGCCACGCTCTCGGTACTCGCGCCGATCAGGGCGAACTCCCAGTCGTGAATCGGCCCGGCCCCGTTCATCGCGATCAGCGACACGAGGCCGCGCTCCATCAGGTCGATCAGGTGTCGCTGGCAGCCGGCGCGCAACACGTGCGCACCCATTATCAGGACGCGCGCCGCCCCGCGCGCCTTCGCTTCGATCAGGCGCTGGCCGATGGTCGCGATGTGCGGGTGCGCGAACGTAGCGGCGCTCGCGTCGAGCGACTTCATCACGTCGAGCGTGAGGTCGTGCTTGCGGTTCGCCAGCGGCTGGAGCCGCAACTGCGCCCGGTCGAACTGCGGATACGGCATCGTTCGGCACTCCTCAGAATGGCCCGCAGATGGCGCAGAGCAGACGCAGATGAAATCCGATCAGAAGGAGGCAGAAAGGCGGAAGAGTTTGACAGGATGAACAGGATACACAGAGATGTAAAGACAGAGCGGGCTTCACTCCGCATCCTGTTCTCATCCTGTCCATCCTGTCAAATATGCCTTTCTGCCTTCTGCCTCCTTCTGATCGGATTTCATCTGCGTCTGCTCTGCGCCATCTGCGGGCCATTGTTGTTCTAGCAGGACGATTGCAAAGTCGATTTGGCACGTCGTAAGTCGTGAAAGGACGAGTGAGGCTTGACTGTAGTGTAAGGACTTACGGCGAGTGCAAGGGACTTTGCAATCGTCCTGGTTGTTCTAGGGCGCGCCTTTGATCCGGGCGCGCCGGTCGGTACAACATCCCGGCCCCACTCGCGCACCCGGATGACCACTCGATGAGCGCCGCCGACCCGACGGCCACGTTCTACCAGAACCTCCAGTCCAGCGGGCTGCTGACGGCCGCGCAACTGCGCGAACTGTGGGGCTGGATGTCGCACCAGAAGCCGGACCTACAGGCGATGGCGCGGGAGATCAACCGGCGCGGGTGGTTGAGCGCGTTCCAGATCAAGGAGATCGCGAAGGGCCGGTCCGCCGGGCTGCGGGTCGCGGACCGGTTCCTGCTGCTCGACGTCCTGGGTGAAGGCGGGATGGGCCGCGTGTACAAGGCCCACGACGAGCGCATGGGCCGCGACGTGGCGTTCAAGGTGATCCGCAAGGAGAAGCTCGCGCACCCCACGACCGCGGGCCGGTTCGTGCAGGAGATCCAGGCGCTGTCGCGCATGACCAAGCACCCCAACGTGGTCGAGGTGTTCATCGCCGACCAGATCGGCGACACCCACTACTGTGTGATGGAGTACATCGACGGGGCGGACCTGACGAAGATGGTGCGCGACACCGGGCCGATGCCGGTCCCGCAGGCGTGCGACGCGATCCGGCAGGCGGCGCTAGGGCTTCAACACGCCTCCGAAACGGGCCTCGTTCACCGCGACATCAAGCCGAGCAACATCATCGTGCCGCGCGGCGGCGGGCCGGTGAAGCTGGTCGATCTGGGGTTGGCGCGGCTGATGGACGCGCCCGGCGGTGAGGACGCGCACCGCATCACGCAGGAAGGGTTCGTGATCGGCACGCCCGATTTTCTCGCGCCGGAGCAGGCCCGCGACCCGATGGGCGTGGACATCCGCGCCGACATCTACTCGCTGGGTGGCACGCTTTACTACATCCTCACCGGGCGCGTGCCCTACGACGGCGGCAACGCGACCGAGAAGATGCTGAAGCACTGCACCGAGCCGCCGCCGCGGTTGCTGGCGCACCGCCCGGACGCGCCGCCGCAACTGGAACAGCTCAT
>SXHE01000475.1 GCA_005773755.1 Planctomycetia bacterium | reverse complement strand
TCCGCAGCAGGGCCACGGCGAGCGTCTTGCCTTGCGTGTCGATCCGCAGCGAGCGGCTCGCGCCGCCGGCCAGTACGTCGTACAGCATGAAGTTAAACGCGCGGACGTTCGCGGCCTCGAAGCGCTCGACCTTCGACGCGCCCAGCGGGGCGAAGTACGCCGCGACCACGTCGGCCGTGAGGTGCTCGCGCAGCCACGCGAACCCGGCGTCGGTGTAGGCGATGATCGCGATGTTGGCGTGGTTGCCCTTGTCGCCGCTGCGCCCGTGCGCGAGTTGCGAGAGCGGAACGGTCGCCATCACAGCACCTCCACGGCGGGCGTCACGGCGTCCTTGCGAAGCAGCGCCGGCCAGTACGCGAACACCTCGCGCACCGGCGGGCGACCAGTCGTGTAGCCGGTGGTGCCAGGGAAACCGCTCGTGACCAGCGGGGCGAACTCTTTGGTGAACCGCTCGACCGCGGCCTTGCGCGGGTCGCGCACGGCGACGCGCAGCACCACTTCCGGCGGGTCGTGCGTCGCGGTGACGACGCCCGGCACGCAGTCGCCCGCGCCGAGTGCTTCGATGCGCGCGTCCTGATAGATGAACCCGGCCTGTTTCAACTTTTCGAGGATGATCGCCCCCGAGCGCCGGGCCTTCTCCGCGGCGCGCGGGCCGGCGATGACCAGCGTGCCGGCCGACATGAACCCGTCGCGATAGGCGACGGACACCTTGTAGGTGTCCGTGATCCCGTTCGCGCGGCTGCCGGTCACGCTGACCACATCCGGCCCGGCTTGCGCGAGCTTCACTGTGGTAAAGTCGGCTGTTACGTCGGGCGTGTAGTAACGCGCCGGGTCGCCCACCTCATAAAGGAGTTGCTCACTCACGGTCTCGACGTTCACCGCGCCGCCGGTGTTCGTGGGCTTGGTGATGGTGAACGTGCCGTCCGCGCTCATCTCCGCGATGGGGTAGCCGACTTCCGCGAGGCGTGTGGAATCGTCCGCGTTGATCCACAGCCCGCCGGTGGCTTGCGCGCCGCACTCGATCAGGTGCCCGGCGACGGTGCCGGCGGCGAGGCGGTCCAGGTCGTCGAACCTCCAGCCGAACTCGTGTACCGCGGGGCCGACCGTGAGCGAGGCGTCGGCCACGCGCCCGGTAATCACGACTTCCGCGCCGAGCGCGAGCGTGTCCGCGATGGGCTTCGCGCCCAAGTAAACGTTTGCCGAAACGACCTTGTCGCGAATGGAAGCGAGCGGCGCGCCGGTGTCGAGGTGGCTGAGGGCGTGCCCGGCGGCGAACAGCTCGTCGAGCCGCGAGAGCAGGTCGTCGCCGCTCACCACCGCGACCCGCCGTTCGACGCCGGCCTTCGCGAGCACCTGCTTCGCCAGTGCGCCGCACGCCTTCGCGTTCATGCCGCCGGCGTTGGTCACAACCTTCAGTTTCGGCTGCTCCTTCAACGTCGGGGCGAGCCGGCCGAGCACGTCGATGAAGTCGGTGGCGAACCCCGCGTTCGCGTCCTTCGCCTTGATCTGGGCGAGGATCGACATGGTGAGTTCGGCGAGGTATTCGAGGGTGAGGTAGTCGAGGTGCCCGGCGCGCGCGAGGCGCACGGGCGCGTCGAGGTTGTCGCCCCAGAACCCGCACCCGTTGCCGATCCGCACACGTTTCATCGCACCACCGGAGAGGAAAAGCCTTACCCGGCAGGATACCATAACGAGGCCCGCCCTCCCAGATGGCCCGTGGGGAAGTGGGTGCCGTTCCCTTGCACGCTCGCGGGGAGAATGAGGGCACGCGATTGGTCAAGATTGCGCCAGATAACCGGTGCAATCGGAAAACTGAGCTTGACTGATGCCGATTCTGGTTGGTTCATGCAGCGGGTGCGAGCGTGGTGAGCAAGAGTTCCCGCACCGGCTGGGGGAGTTTTTCAAGACCCATGGTTTGACTGGCCTGTGGCAAAAGGGACTCGGCCCACAGCCACCGACGCACCGCCGCCAACGCATCCGAAAACGTTGTTACGGTCTTGCCCGGCCACTCCACGCCACCCGAACGCTTGCCCGCCGGCAACGCCGCGAACAACAACGCGACCACACTGTACAAACCGAACAGGCACGGAGCCGCACGCAATACCGTCTTCTCACGCCAGCCGCGCGTCGTCTCCAGGCCCAGTTCCGAACGCATTTCTTGAAAGGTGGTTTCGATATTCCAGCGACCGCAGTAGGCTCCGATCACCGCCGACACGCTCAGCCCGATGTCTGTCGTGAAGAAGTATTCGTCGCGATGCGTGCCGGTGGTGTCGCGGACGAACACCCAGCGGATCGCCACCAGACCGCGACCCGCTTTGTACCAGTGCCCGGTTCCCGTGAACGTCTCCACCTGTCGCTGACCACCGCCGTACCCGCCCACCTTCAACGGGGTCAACGTCGTGGCCGCATCGACCGCCTGACGCGGCTTGGGCAAACGTGTGCCCTTGACACGAGGTCGGCCCTTGCCGGCGTACGGCGGTGGCGGATCGAACAAGTTGGCGTCGGGGTGCAACTTGCTGACCAGCGTGAGCCGGTCGCGGTGGCGCTGGCAGAACCGCGTGACCTCATGCGTGCCGTACCCGGAATCGCCGGCGAATACGAACGTGCGGTTCGGGAAGCGGATCAGTAGCACACGCACGAGTACGCACATGATTCTCGCCGGTGTGCGGTGCTGGCGGTTCCGCTTGCGATCGTCCTCTTCGGATCGGTAGAGGTCGATGAGGACGGGCAATGCCCACGGGCGGGTGGCGAACGGGAATTTGACCAGAACCGCGAGCACGACCCACTTGTGGCCGTAACGCCAGGCGGTGTAGGAGTGGGACGAACGCACGGCGTCGCGGTGCCGGGCCTTACCGTAGACGCACTTACCCTTGTGCCCGTCCACGGTGTCGTCGCCGACAAGCATCACGGGACCGGCGGGGAGCAGGTGGTCGAGCACGAATCGCATCAAGACGCAGCCGAGCGTGAGCCCGGACCACGGCGCGCGTGAGAGCACACGTTGGTAATCGGTGCGGTGTCCGGGTGCCAGGTGGCGGAGCGTGCGAAGCAGGTTGGCGACGGTTCGCCGCCCGGTGGTGACGAGGGCCGCGACCAGCAGTGTCGAGAAGCGTTGGTAGGTGGGGCTGGTGAAGTGGAGAGCGAGAACCTGGACCAACGCGTGTGCTTCGGGTGGTAGAATCATGACGGCCGTCCGTGGGCGAGGGCCATGGGTCTTCAGCAACCCTCATGGTAACTCACGGACGGTCACACTTTTGGCATCAGTCGAGCT
>SXHE01000474.1 GCA_005773755.1 Planctomycetia bacterium | reverse complement strand
GGCCCCGCAGATCGTGGTGCAAATCTTCGAGATCGTGAAGGAACTGAACCAGAAGCAGGGCATGTCCGTGCTGCTGGTCGAACAGAACGCGCGGATGGCGCTGAAGGTGGCCCACCGCGGCTACGTGCTGGAAACCGGCCGCATCACCTTCACCGATAAGGCCGAGGTGCTGCTGCACGACCCGCGCATCCGCGAAGCGTACCTGGGCGAGTGACCGAAATCGGCCACACTTCTAAAGCGGTTCCGGTCCGCTCGTGTGTGCCCGCGCATTTCCCGGCACCCGGTTTCGCTCTTCGCGACGGGGCCAGTGTCGCGTACCATTCATCCCACTCATCTCCCGGGAACACACTCATGCTCCGCTCCGCCCTCCTGGTTCTGCTGTGTGCCGCGCCCGCGGTCGGCGCGGACCCGCAACGCGGTACGATCAAGGTGCCGGCCGACGGCCCGAAGTCCGCCGTCGCGGAGCGCTACCGGTTCGACGAGGCGTACAGCGGCGCGTACGCGCTCGCGCCGCGGTTCGACATGCGGCACAGCGGCATCACCCTGTACGACCTCACGTTCCCGTCGCCGGTGAAGGGCGACATCGCCGAGAACAACATCGTTCACGCCCAGTACTTCGTGCCGCAGGGGAAGGCGAACGGGAAAATCCCGGCGGTGATCGTGCTCGACATCATGCAGGGGAACCAACTCATCGCCCGCGGCGAGGCCATGTGGCTGGCGCAGAACGGGGTCGCGGCGCTGGTCGTGGTGCTGCCGCACTACAACGAGCGCCGCGCGCCCGACAGCAAGGTGAAGCTCGTTTCCACGGACCTGGTGCGCACCTTCGAGGGGCTTCGGCAGGGCGTACTCGACTGCCGGTGTGCCGCGGCGTGGCTCGCGGCGCGGCCCGAAGTGGACGCCGACCAGTTGGGCATGGTCGGCACCAGCCTGGGAAGTTTTCTGACCGGCCTCACCAGCGCCAACGAACCGCGGATCAAGAACGTATGCATGATACTCGGCGGCGGCGGCCTCGTGGACGCCTACTACGAGCACCCGAAGGCCAAGCCGGTCACGGAGTGGGTCGACCGGCTCGGCGGCAAGAACTTCGTCAAGAAGCTGATCGCCCCGTTCGACCCGATCACCTACGCGGCCCAACTGAAGGGGAAGAACCTGCTGCTGATCGCGGCCCGACACGACGAGATCGTGCCGCCGAAGGCCGCGGAGCAACTGTGGGAGGCGACCGGCAAGCAGCGGATCGTTTGGCTCGACGCTGGCCACATCACGGCCGCGTACTACTCGATGACCGTGCTGCGGGAAATGCGCGACCACGTTCGGAAGTAGGACAGGCCTACGGGCTGTCCGGGACTACAAAGGGGTTCCCATGTCTCGATTGCTCGTGCCGGCGTTCTGCGCGCTGACCCTCGTCGCGGTGCCCGTTCGGGCCGACGACCCCAAGCCCGCGAAGCGGGTGGACGCGCTCGAAGAAGTTCTGTCGCGACTGGAACAGGAAGTGGTGCTCAAGGAGGGGGCCAACGTCAACGAGATTCCGCTGTTGGAACTCCTCCAAGACTTCTCCAAGCGGCACCAGATCACGTTCGTCATCAACGAAGAAACCTTCCTGGCTCACGGCCTGCCGGACGCCAAAGAGATGAAGGCGAAGCTCGCGGCCACCGGCTTGCGCGGGCTGAAACTGCGCCAGTTCCTCACGCTCACGCTCGATAGCATGGGCGCGACGTACCTCATCAAGAACGACACCATCGAGATCGTGCCGGTCGGGCACGCGCAGAAGGTGACGAAATCCGCCCCCAAACTGGTGTTGGACGATAACCTCCCCGGGCAGGGCGAAGCGCCGCGGTTGGTGCACCCGCTGGTGTCGGCGGTCATCAAGGAGAAGCCGCTGAACGAGGCCGTGGCGAAGCTCGCGGAGATGTACGACCTCACGGTTGTCGTGTGCCCCCAGGCCGGCGACGCCCGGACTGGATTCGTAACCGCCCGTCTGCTAAACGTGCCCGCGGACAAGGCGCTCGACCTGCTCGCGCTCCAGGCCGACCTGCGCGTCGTGCGCCGCGGGGCTTCGTTCCTGATCACCAGCAAGGACCACGCGAACGAACTGTTCGGCGAGGGGTTGGAGAAGGAGCGGCAGAAGGCCGAGCTGAAGAAGCTGAAGGAAAGCCCAGCGAAACCGCCGGTTCCGCCCGCGCCGCCGGAAAAGTGAGCAGGGCCGGCCGGCCGGTCAATCCCGGCCGGCGCGTGCCTCGTCTGATAGGATGCCCGTAATCGTTCTGGCCCCGGCCACGGCCGGTCGCCGTCACTTCTTTGGAGCCTGTCGATGCGTGTGATCCTGTGTCGGCTGTTCGCGGCGGCCGTGTTCGCGGCCACCCCCGCGGTCGCAACCGCGGCCCCCGCGCCTGCGGCCCCGGCCAAATCCGCTTCCCCGATGGACTCCGCCCGCAAGGCGCTGGACGAAGTCGGCGACATGAACTACCAGGGCAAGTCCCTGAACGAACTGATCACCGACCTCAAGGACAAGTCGAAGCTGACCGTGACCATCGACCCGATGGTGTACCAGTTCGGCCTCGACCCGAACCAACCGACCGTGACCGTGAACCTGAAGCAGGTGAAGCTGAAGGACGGGTTGCGGCAGGCTCTGGCCCCGTTCAACCTGAAGTGCGGGCTGACCAAAGACGGCCTGTACATCTCCACCGAGGAAGGGCTGACCACCAAGCAACTCCGCCAGCGCGTGAGCGTGGACTGCGACGGCACCGCGTTCGCCGCGGCCGTGAAGCAACTCGCCGCGGACACCGGCGCGAACGTGGTCATCGACCCGCGGCTCAAGGACAAGGCGAACGCGGCCGTCACACTGAAGCTCGAAGACGTGCCCCTGGAAACGGCCGTTCGCCTGCTGGCGGAAGTGGCCGACCTGGGCGCGGTGCGGATGAGCAACGTGCTGTTCGTCACCACCGCGGACCGGGCCGAGAAGTTGCGGCCGTCGTCCGACGGGCCGACGCAGCCCGCGCCCGGCAGCCCGGTGTTCCCGTTCCCCGGCGGCCCCGGCTTCGGCGGCGATAAGCTGATTCCGCTTCCGCCGGTGATCGGTGTTCCCGGCATCGCGCTTCCCGGCGGGATGGGCGGCGCGGCACCGGCCCTGCCGCCAGTCGAAGTGAAGCCCGAACCGGCCCCCGCGCCGCCCGTCCAGGCCGTGCCGCTGCCCGTCGGTGGCGGCACGACGCCCCCCGCCCCGCCCGCCCCGCCCAAGTAGTTCTTGCGCGATTGAAACCCCCGACGCCCGCCGGGAAACCGGCGGGCGTTCTGCGTTCCCGCGACCGCTACCGGTTACTGGCCCGTCCGCTCGTACTCGTCTTGTTCCACGTGCAGCCGCTCGTCGAGTTCGTCCAGTTCCGCGGAGCGCCGGTGCAGCGCCAGCTCCGCCCGGTCGAGCGCTTCGGCGCGGCGGTCGAGTGCGGCCCGCTCGTCGGCCAGCGCCGCGCGGCGCGCTTCGAGTTGGTCGATGGCCGCACGCAGCTCCGCGGTGCGGCGGTCGGCGTCCGCGGCACGACCCTCGGCCCGCGCAACCCGCGCCTCGCGCGCGGCCACGTCAGCCTCGCGCGCCGTCAGCTCGCGTTCCTTCGCATCCATCCGTGCGATCACTTCTTCTTGCCGCGCCGCTTCCGACGCGAGTGCCGCGCCCTGCCGGTGCGCGTCCTGCTTTCGGTCCATCGTCGCGGACTCGAACCGGTTCTCGGCCTCGGTCAGCTCGCTGCGCCGCTTGTGCAGCTCGGCGAGCCGGGCCGCGACGTACTGCGCGAACCGCCCGGCCTCGTCCTTCATGTAGTTGCCGGTGTACGCACCCGCGTCGGCCGGTGGGCCGTCCACCCAGACGGGCGCGGACGGATCGTCGGCCGGGACCGCGTGCGCCTGTAGCTGCTCGACGGGCACCGCCGTGCGGCACCGCGGGCACCCGACCGACGCGAGCACGCCGACCGCGTGCGGCAACCGGCCGCGCGCGCCGCAACCGGGGCAGGTGACGAGTGCGTTCATGGGAACGGCCGAACCGGGCGACGTGTGGGAGCGCGAGCGCGGAAACTCTAGTGCGCGTTTCGCCGCGCCGCCGGGTAGAATGCCCGCATCCGCTTTCGGGCTTGGAGCAGTACCCAATGACGCGCCTCCTCCTCGCGACGGCCCTCGGCCTCGTCACACTCACGACCGCCGCCATGTCCGCACCGCCGGGCGCGCCCGATCTGCGCGACCCGCCGAAGGCGAAGGCCGACGAACCGGTTCCCGATCCGTTGCCGGTCAAGGTCGAGCGCACCGTTCTCTACGACACCATCGACAAGGAGAAACTGTACCTCGACGTCGCGATGCCGAAGGAGGGCGGGCCGTTCCCGTGCGTGGTGATGTTCCACGGCGGGGCGTGGCGCGGCGGCAGCCGGAAAGAGCTGTCCGTCGGCGACAAGCAGAAGGACGGCACCGTCGCGCCGAGCGTGATCGAGCGGGTCGCGGCCCGCGGCTACGTCGCGGTGTCCGCCAGCTACCGGCTCGCGCCCAAGTTCCAGTTCCCGGCGCAGATCCAGGACGCCCGCGCCGCGGTCCGGTTCCTCCGCGCCAGCGCGAAGGACTACAAGATCGACGGCGACCGGATCGCCGCCGCCGGGTTCTCCGCGGGCGGGCACCTGGCGCTGCTGCTCGGCCTCGCGGACAAAGTGGACGGCTGGGACGCCGGCGGCAACACCGACCAGAGTTCGCGGGTGCAGTGCGTGGTCGATTTCTTCGGCCCGGCCGATCTGAGCCTGTACGGGAACAGCCCCGGCCTCGAAGACAGCTTCATGGTGCCGGTGTTCGGCAAGGGCGTGAAGACCGACCCGGCGATCTACAAGAAGGCGTCGCCCGTCACCTACGTCGGCAAGGGCGCGCCGCCGGTGCTGATGGTTCACGGCACGTTCGACCTGATCGTGCCCGTGGTTCACTCCGAGAAGTTGCAGAAGAAGCTGAAAGACGCGGGCGCGACCGCGGAGCTGATCACCGTGCGCGGCGAGGGCCACGGCTGGTCCGGCCCCACGCTCGTGCGCACCACCAACGACGCGCTCAAGTTCCTCGACACGCACCTGAAGGGGAAGAAGTGAACATCAGAGGGCAGAGGACAGAGGGCACGTCTTCACCTCTCCCCCATGCTTTGATGGGGGAGAGGTCGCCGGCCGCTTTGGGACGGCGGGTGAGGGGGCGTGAAGCG
>SXHE01000473.1 GCA_005773755.1 Planctomycetia bacterium | reverse complement strand
GTGACCGGTACGGTTCTCCGGTCACGGAGTGACCGGACCACGACAGATGCCTCGTTTATCCACTTTACCCCGCCTTCCAGCCTCGCTAGGGTGGAGGGCGTAGCGCATTCGCGCCGTCCAATCTTGCTCGCGCCCGGCCGCACAGAGGAGACACCCCGGTGAGAACTGTCTCGTTCTTCGCCCTCGTGCTCGCGCTTTCGTTCGCCGCCACCGGGCGCACCGCGGCCCAGCCCAAAGAAGCACCCAAGAAGCCGCTCGAACTGTACGCGCTGTTCCGCGCGACCATGAACGAGGGCAAGTTCGACATCGCCGCGATTTACCTCGAACAGTTCCTCAAGAGCGACCCGGCCGACGCGGACTTCCTTGAGTTGGAGAAAAAGCACGGCACGACCGTGTTCGAACAGCTCCGCGCAGTGCCCCGGTTCTCCGATGATCCGGTGCAAGAGAAGAAGATTCGCGAGAACGTCGAGGAGCTGAACAAGCGCGCGAAGGCCGTCGCGACGAAGCTGCTGTACAACCCGGAGCGGGTGCAGAAGTACATCCGCAACCTCGGTGCGACGTTCGAGGAAAAGGTGTTCGCACAGATCGAACTGAGGCGGACGGGCGAGTACGCAATTCCGTTCATGATCGACGCACTCCGCCGCGCGGAGCGCGACCCGGCGCTGTACGCGGGTCTGCTCGAAACGATCCCGCTGCTCGACGGCCCCACGATGGCCGGGTGGGTCGCAGCCCTCGACGGGTTCGGTGTCGACCGGCAGTACGGCGTGATCGACGCGATCTCGCGCCGCCGCGACGCTTTCTCGCTACTGACCGACACGCAAACCGACATGACGCCGTACCTGTGGCGCATCCTGTCGCGCGACCCGAAGGACGTGCCGCCGAACCTGCGCGAGCTGGTCCTCGACCTGCTCAACAAGTTCTACCCGGGAGCGAAGGCCGACACCAAGCGCCCGGAGGCGGAACTGGTCGCCATCGCCCGCAAGTTCTACGAGCACAGGGCCAAGTACATCGGCGCGAAGACCAACCCGGACGGCAGCCCGTCCGTGTTGCCCGTGTGGGTCTGGGACGACAAGGCGCTGAAGATCAACCGCCTGCCGGACGTGGCGGTCGGTCAGGCCGAGGAGTACTACGGCCTGCGCTACTTGCGGTGGGCGCTCGAATCGAAGAGCGAGTACGAGCCGGCACAGTCGCTCATTCTGGCGCTGGCCGCGGAGCGCGGCGTCGAGCGTGCGCGGTACGGCAACCTGGCGACCGCGGAGCCGGCCGTCTACAAGCTCCTTGCGGACGCGCCCTCGCAGGTGCTCATCGACCTGCTCGCGCGCGGCCTCGCGCAGAAGCGGACCACGCTCGTGTTCGCGACCGTTCAGGTGCTCGGTGACCGCGCCGACCGCGCCGCCGCGACCCCGCCGGCCGGCGCGCTCGACAAACCTTCGCTTCTTGTTCGAGCGCTGGCGTACCCCGATCACGCGGTGCAGTTCGCCGCCGCGACCGCCCTGCTCCGCTCGCCGGTGCCGGTGCCGACCAACGTGCGGCCGATGATCGTGGACATCCTGCGCCGCGCCAGTGCGGTGGACGCCGGCAAAGAGGGCATGGGGACCGTGCTGATGGCGGACCCCGGCAAGTTCCGGGCGGACGCCAACGCGCTCCTGCTCCGCAGCTTCGGCTTCAACGTGGAAACGTACACGACCGGGCGCGACCTGCTGCGCCGCATCTCCGCGGCCTCGGACTTCGACATGATCTTCATCGACCGGCACACCGCGACGCCGGAGCTGATCGACCTCGTGGGGCAGCTTCAGGGCGACGTGCGGACCGCGGCGCGGCCGACGTATGTGGTCGCGTCGTCGGACAAGCCGCGCCCGCCGAGCTTCGACCAGTTGCTGGTGCGCACCGCGGCGCTGATCGCGGCCACGGAGAACGACATCATCACGGTGCCCGCGCCGTACACGCCCGACCCGCGGGCCACGCCGGACGAAACCCAGAAGGCACGTGTCGCGATCCAACAGCGCCGCGACAACGCCTTCCGCGGCGCGGTCGCGGCGCGGACCGCGCGCCTCCAGCGCGTGCTCGACACGCTCCCGCTCACGCTCACCGAAACGCAGAAGCGGGTCATGGGACAGCGCATCCAGATGATCCAGTACGCGATTCTGGGCGTCGAGTTCCCGATCTCGAACGAGTCGTCGCCGGAGACTATGGCCGAACTGGACCGCGTGCGGAAACAGATGGCGATCCAGCCGCCGGTCACCGCTTATGGCACCGGCATCGCGACCATCGACCTGCTCAAGTTGATCGACCGGTACGAGCTGGATGTAGCGAAGGCCAAACTCGCGCAGGAGAAGTACGACTTCCTCCGGCTGCGGATCGATGCCGCGGAACTGGGCCTGACGGTCGAGACGTTCCGCGACCCGGTTCTGGAAACGAAGCTGAAGCGCACCCTGTTCGAGTACCCGGCGGTCAAGGTGATCTCCGAACCGTACTCGCGGCTCGCACTGGAGGCCGAGTTCAAGGTGCTGTTCGCGGACCCGATGATGGTGCCGCGCGACGCCGCGTCCCGGCGGGCCGATGCCCGCGTCGCGGTCGATTACCTGAAGCAAATGGCGGTCGGCGACCTGCCCGGTTACGACCTGAAATCGGTCGAGGCCGACCTGCGCACGCTCCTCAATGCGAGCACCGATCACGAACTGGTCGCGGTCGCGCTCGACGCGGTCGAGCGGTTCAAGTCCGGCGACGCCCAGCAGGCGCTGGTGCGCGTCGCCCTCAAGGACGTTCGCAACCGCCCGCCGGCGCTGCGGAAGAAGGCCGCGGACGCGGTGATCCGCCACGTACGCGCGAACGGCAACGCCCTCACACCGGAACTCGTCACGCAAGTCGTGAACCAGTCGAACATCGACCACGAACTGGGCGAGAAGGAAGACGCCGAGTTGCGCGGGAAGCTGCTGACCTTGAAGGGGATGCTCGCGCACAAACCCGGCGCGTTCGTGGATCAGTTGAAGGGCTACTCGCCGCCCATCGTGCCGCCGGCCGCGCCGAAGAAAGACCCGGACCCGAAGCCGGTTGATCCGAAGCCGTAGGGCGCATCGCTCGCGAAGCCGCGAGCGGCGTGAGGCTACTTGAGTTTCATCAGCACAAAGTCCACGTCGCCGTTCGCCTTCATGACGTGGAGCACCGCACCCTTCTCGATGCTCGCGGCGCGCAGGGCCTGATCGAAGGCGAGTGCCGTGGTCGTTGGCGACTTGTCCAAGCGCAACACGATCTGCCCGCGAACGAGGCCCGCTTTCTCCGCGAGACTACCTTTCGCCACAGCGGAAATGACGACCGCTTTCAGCTCCGCCGGCAGCTTGCGGAGCTTAATCATGTCGTCGGTCAGGTCCGTGACGACGAACCCTGCGGCCTCGGCCGATACGCCGCCTGCCTTCGGGCCGACCGGTTCCGGTTTCAGCGCCTGGCGCTCCTCTTCGACCTTCACCTTGCCGACGTAGAACTTGCCCTCGCGCCACAGCAGCACGTCCACAGTGTCGCCCACCGGCAACGTCGTGGTGATGCGGATCATGTCGCGCGCGTCCTTGACCACTTCGCCGTTGACCTTCGTAATCACGTCGCCCGCGACGATCCCGGCGCGCGCCGCGGGCGACTCTTCGCCCACTTTCGTGACGACGACGCCCGCGCCCGGCTTGGCCCCAGACCGCTTCGCGGTCTCGTCGTCCAGGTCGCACACAGCGACGCCGACGAACGACCGCTTCACGACGCCGTTCTTCAACAGGTCGGCGGCGATCTTCTTCGCCATGTTGCTCGACACCGCCAGCCCGACGCCCTGGAAGCCGCCGGTCCGCGTCTTGATCGCGGCCGTCAGCCCGATCACCTTGCCGTCCATGTTGACGAGCGGCCCGCCGCTGTTGCCGGGGTTCATCGCCGCGTCCGTCTGGATGAAGTCCTCGAACGTGTTCAGTTTCAGGTTGTTCCGGCTTTTGGCACTCACGATGCCGCTAGTGACGGACCCGGTCAGGCCGAACGGCGCGCCGACCGCGAGCACGCGGTCGCCCACTTCCATCGCGTCGCTGTCGCCGAAGTCGAGGAACGGTAGCGGCTCCTTCGCCTCCAACTTGACGAGCGCGAGATCGGTCTTCGGGTCGCGGCGGATGTCCGCGGTGGTGAACTTGCGGCCGTCGTGCAGCGTGACTTCGACCGACTCGAGATCGGCGACGACGTGGTTGTTCGTGAGGATAACGCCGCTTGCGTCGATCAGGACGCCGGAACCGAAGCCGGGGTCGGTGTCCTCACCCGTGGGCCGTTTCGCCCGGCCCTTCCCTTCGATGCAGACCACGCCGGGCAGCACGCGCTTCACAACGGCCGAGTACGATTGCCACTCGCGCCCGGGCAGCGGGGCCGGGGCCGGGGCCGGGGCCGGCGCGGGAACCACAACCGGGGGCGGGTCGGCCGGATGACCGACGAGCCGCTGCGTCGCGGCCGTGCCGCCGAACAACCCCAGCCCCAAGCAAGTGACCGCGAGCGGCCAGCGACCGTGCGTCATGGTGCGGCTCCGTGAAGTGTGAACGACGAGGTGATTATACGCGGACACCCACGGCGCGCCGTGGGTGCGTGTGAACCGCGTTCGCGGGACGGGTCAGAAGCGCGAGCCGGTACCGTAAAGCGGCTTGTCGGGGAAGCCGCGGAAGCCGTGGCCGATCCACACCCACCACACCGCCACTGGTACGCCCTGTTCGCGGTGGACGAAATGGGTCGCCAGTTCGACGCGCTCGAAGACACCGGCATCGGGCGGCAGGCCGTCGCCCACCCAGACGAACGTGCGCCCGCGGAAAGCGTGCGGGTCGGCCACCGGGTTCGGTCGCCAGATGTCGTACTGGCTGTGCCGGTCGCCCATCACCAGCCCGAACGAATACGTCTCCGGGTTGCCCTCGCAGTACACACCGAGCGCGCCGGGCACGTTCCACACGGTCCCCGCGACCACCGGCTCGTGGCCCGTTTCCGCGCGAACGCGGGCGCGGGCCTTGTCCACTTCCGCGCCGAGCGCCTTCCACCCACGCAACCGCGCGGTCGGGTCGTACTGGCGGATCGGGGCCGGCTGTCCTTCGCGAACAGGCCCGCTGATCGCGGCGAGCGCGGGCCGCGCCAGGCCGGGGAAATGCACCAGCGTCGAGAGCGCGAGACCGATCGCTGCCCCGCAGCCGACGAGCCGCGCGACGCTCTTCCGGCGCGGGCCTTCGAGCTGGTCGCGCGCCCACGCGACGCAGAGCACGCTACCAGTAACGTAAGCCGCCGCGGGCCAGTTCAGTTGCCCGGAGGCTTTCAAACTGGCGACCGCGAACACACACCAGACGGGCACACACGCCCACCAGAGGAACGCGCGGGCCGGGTCCGCGCTGCGCCGGTTCGCCCACGCCGCGCACACCCACACCACGAACCACACGCCGATCAGGAACGCGGCCTGGCCCGCGGCGAACGTGAGCGGCCCGAACCACCGCACGCCGGTCCCGCTTTGCCCAGCGGCCTGCGTGCCGACGTGCTTGAACGACACCCAGCCGTTCGCGGCGTTCCACACGAAGACCGGAACCAGCCCCGCGACCGAGCCGAGGACGAACACCCAGAACCCGGCGCGCTTCAGTTCCGCGCGCCGGTAGAACAGCAAGTAGCCGAACACGCCGCACGGCAGCAGCACCATCGGGTACTTCGCCAGGACGCCGAACGTCGAGCACACCGCGGCGAGGAGCCACCAGCGGAACCGCCCGGACTCCAACCCCTTCCACACGCCCACGCAGGCCCAGCACCAGCACGCGAGGTACGGCGGGTCGATGGTCATCAGCACCGCGCCCGTCGTCACCGTTGGGAAGGTCAGTGCCATGCCCACTAGCGCGAGCGCCGCGCGGTGGTTCTTCAAGGTGGACGCGGCGAGAACGTACCAGCCGGCGAGCAGCGCCGCGTGGCACGCGACCGCCGGCAACCGCACGGCGAGCATCGGCGAGCCGACCACCGTCTGACTCAGCGAACCAAACACCTCACACGACGCGCGGATCAGCCACGCGACCAGCGGCCCCTTGCTGTAGTAGCTCCACGCGAGGTGCCGCGACCACTGCCAGTAGTGGGCCTCGTCCGGTGCGAGGTCGAGCGGGCAGTTGAACGCCAGGTACGCGAGGTGGAACACCACCGACAGTGCGATCAACCCGAACGCGAGCCGCTGGCACGCGCGATCGGTGAGTTTGGACTTCGACGGGGCGGCGGGCGCGCCGGCGGGCAGCCGCGCGGCGACCGGGTTCAGACTTGGCGTCATGCGGGAGTCGATAAACTGCGGGGGCCAATCACGTCAACCCGAATCGCGCCGCTCTCCGAGATTCCCACCGGCGGGCAAACCCCTTATGATTCCCCTACAGTTTCGCACCGACACCAACCCGGAACCGATATGCCCCCGAAAAACGCGCCCGCGGTGAACCCCGAAGAGCTGTCGCTCGCGGACCTGCAATCCGAAGCCGAGAACATCCGCAAGCGGATCAACCGGTTCCGCGAGTCGCTCGGCCGGTTCTTCGTCAACAAGCAGGAGATCATAGACCTGATGTGCGTGGCGGCCATTGCCCAGGAGCCACTGCTGCTGATCGGCCCGCCCGGAACCGCGAAGTCCGACATCGTGGTGAAGTTCAAGGACGCGCTCGGCATCGCGCAGGAGGACTACTTCGAGTACATGCTGACGCGGTTCACCGAGCCGAGCGAGATCATCGGGGCCATCGACATCAAGGAACTGCGCGACGGCCGCTACATCCGCAAGAAGGAGGGCAAGCTGCCGACCGCGAAGCTCGTCTTCCTCGACGAAATCTTCAAGTCGAACTCGGCCATCCTGAACATCCTGCTCACCATCATCAACGAGCGGAAGTTCTACCAGGAGGGCAAGCCGGAACCGGTACCGCTGCGGATCATGTTCGCCGCGACCAACGAGATCCCCGAACAGGGCGAACTCGCGGCGCTCAAGGACCGCTTCGTGCTGAAGGTACTCAGCCGCAGCGTGCAGGAGGATTACTTCTCCGAGCTGATCGACGCCGGGTTGCAGGGCGAAGCGAACAAGGGGCTGAACCAGAAGCCGTGGATCGAGGGCCACGCGACGCTCGACGACTTCCTCCGGGCCAACCGGTACATGACCCACCTGTTCGCCCGCAAGACCGGCGACGGCCGCGGCGAGGAAGAGAACGACCGCAAGCGGTTCTTCCCCGACAACGTGTTCAAGGAGTACCAGCGGTTGGTAAAGACGCTAGTGCGCGAGGACAAAATCTTCATCAGCGACCGCAAACTGGTGAAGCTGTACAAGCTGTTCCGCGTGCGCTCGTGGCTGTTCAGCGGCGGCGCGGTGACGAAGGACGACCTGCGGCTGCTCTCCTACCTGGGGGAAACGCACCAGGAAATCGAGCACCTCCGCACGAAGGTGCCGGAGTACTTGGGGGACGCGTAAGAAGTGAGGATGAGCGCGGCGGAACGCTCTTTCCGCCGCGCGGCGAGGTGAATTACTTGGCGCTGGGTTTCACGATGAAGGGCGTGCCATCTGCTTGATACATCCCTTGATGGCTGGTGTAGTCTTGGCCGGAGATTGCTTTGATCTCGGATCGAAATGCCTTGAACGCGGGAGTGTCTTCCTCTTTCCACACGTTCGCGCTCGACGTGGTCGCACGCTTGCCATCGGGCAGTATCGCCGCACGATACACAATCGGGGCATCAGTGCCGCTTACCGCTTGAGCACCCCCACCAAATTGAATCACACCCAATAGTTTAGCACCCTTTTCAACTGTGACGTTCCACCGACACTGAGAATACGACGACGTGACGAGAACGACAGGTCGCCCCGGCTTGATGACGATATCAGCCGTTTGAAAATCGGTAGGGGTTGGTGCGATACACTTTGGGAATGCGAGAGCGAGCAGGTCACGGTTCAGTCGCTCGGTCTGGAACGGCGTTCGTCGGTCCGCAAGTTCGATCATCTCGCGGACCGATTTGGGCAACTCGAGTTTGGCAAATGCCTCCTTGTCGTAGAATACCTTTCCTCTCGCCGCTTGTCCGATGTTGCGCGACAAGTGCCATGTTACGCGCTGCTCGGCTTGGCGCGCGTCCTGTGCCCCCTCCACGATTCCCATCTCGACCGCTTCTGTAAGAACATCGACCGGACCCGTGCGGATGAGTTTGCGTAGATGTGCCCCCGGCTGGTCTTTCCCCCTGAGGGCTGTCACGAGTGCGCGGTAATCGGTAATTTCGGCCGCTTCCAAGCCACGATGTCGCGGCTCGTATATGCCCACGGAATGAACTTCTACCCCCGGGGGCAGGTTCTCGAGTTTGGCAGGCGGCAGAGCGTATACCGACGAACCGCCCGAGCCCATTAGACTTACCCACACGGAGAGTAGCAGGAGCTGGCGCATGTCACACCCGCCAAAATTGTTAGATCGAGATGGCGCGGGCGCGGGCCCCTGCCGCGCGCCCTGTGAAGCGTGAGTTACTTACGGGAGCCAATGAACATCGTCCGTCGGGTTGCAGTTGAGGTAATCCCATTCGGTGCCCAAGTAGAGGATATTGGACCCCTGTGTATCAACGAGCACATCGATAAAGAGGTCGGTCGCCGTCGGACTGGTCCCATCGATCAGTGTGTCGTCACCAGCACCGCCGTAGATGAAGTCCGCGCCCTCGTCCCCTTGCACGACATCGTTGCCCTCGTCGCCATTCAGGGTATCACCGCCGAGTCCGCCGAATAGCCCGTCGTTGCCGCTGTTGCCGGCCAGCGCGTCGGTTCCCGCTTCCCCGTAGATTGCATCGTTGTCGTCCCCGCCCCAGAGCTCATCATTTCCGTTGCCCCCGAACATCGTGTCGTTTCCACTGCCACCCATGAGGAAATCTCTGTCCTCTCCTCCGAAGAGCAGGTCGTGTCCAGCCCCACCAGTAAGTTCGTCCTCACCGTGCCCGCCGAAGAGGTTATCCGTATCACTGCCGCCGTTCAGTTCATCGTCCCCGCGATTGCCGAACAGAGCGTCGACGCCCGCGTCGCCGAACAGGAGGTCCTTATCGATACCGCCCCCCGCGTCGCCAGAGAGGTCATCTTCGCCGTATAGGTTGTCGTTGTCGGCCCCGCCGCGCAGTTCGTCCTCGTCACCGCGGCCCATCAGGATGTCGTTCCCGGCGTTGCCGTTCAACAGATCCTTCCCGGCGGTGCCCATGATGGTGTCGTTGCCGTCGCCGCCGTTGCCCTCGAACAGGATGCCGATCAACCCGCCCGCGCTGATCGAGTCGTTCCCGTCATTGCCATTCACTTGCACTTTGACCACCTGCGCCATGCCAACATAGGTGACGGTGTTGCCGTTCACGTTGAAGTTGGCCACGTCCGCCAGAGGAACGGAGATGGGACCTGCCCCCGTATCCTGGATGCTGACGCTGTTCCCGTTGCCGCTGACCGTGACGTTATTCGCCTCGCCAGTGTCGCCACTGTAGACGATGATGTTGTTCACCGCGTCGTATGAGACGGCCGACGGGTTCTCGCGCGACTCCAACACTTCGACGCTCGGCTTGAACTTGAGAGACATGGTACTTCCTCACGAAGGGTTCGTACACGCGGGCTTCTACCCGTTGGCGTGATTCTGATCGGGCCGGGTTCAACAGTCAAGCATAGATGCGAAAAAAAAAAACGGCATTTACACGGAATTAAAGTCGGCCGTTCACAACTATTGCTCGGCTCTCGATTCGCCGCTACGGGACTCGCGAGTTGCGCGCGGGCGGGGTACACTTCCACTCACCAGCCAGCAGGGGAACTGTGATGACCACGCACGACGAGCAAGCCTTCCTGAACGCCATCGTCGCGGCCCCGGACGACGACACGCCGCGGTTGGTGTTCGCCGACTGGCTGGACGAGCGCGGCACCGACGACGACCGCGCGCGGGCCGCGCTCATCCGCGCGCAGTGCCGGATCGAAGTGCTGCCGAAGGGGAACAAGGAGCGCAAGAAGCTCGAACGCGAGGCGAAGGCGATCCTCAAGGCCAACGAGCTCAAGTGGACCGCGGAGCTGCGCGCGGCCAAGCTGGGCACGAAGTGGACGTTCCGGCGCGGGTTCCTCGACGGCGGGACCATGTCACCGACGAGCTTCGTCGAGAAGGGCGCGGACCTGTTCCGGCTCGCACCGACGCTCCGCGCGATGACGTTCCCGAACGCGGCCAACGAGGTCACGGAACTCGCGGCCAGCCCGTACCTCGAACGGCTCGCGTCGGTCGATCTGACGCTGATGTGTACCTGCGGCTGGTGCGGCATCGACGAGGAACTGCGCGACCTGTTCAAGTCGAAGAACGCCGCGAACCTGCGGTGCCTGAACGTGTCGCGCGACCGCATCGACCTGGGCGTCGCGGGCGCGCTGGCCCGCGCGAAAGTGCTCACCAACCTGACGGAACTGAACCTGTCCGACAACCCGTTCGGGCCGGAGGGCGGGGCCGCGCTCGCGAAGTCGAAGCACCTGTCGAACCTGACCTCGCTCAACCTGTCGCGCACGAACCTGCAATCTGAAGGCACACGCGCGATCGCCACGGCAAAGCAGTTCACGACCCTGACCGCGCTCTATCTGAGTGGCAACACCATCGACGCGGACGGCGTGGCGGCGCTGGTCGCGGCCCCGTGGTTCGACGGGTTAAAGGAACTCGACCTGTCCGCGAACCCGATCACCGAGCAAGGCGCGAAGGCGCTCGCCACGGTCAACGAGAACCTCGATCAACTCGACCTGAGGGCAACGGGCCTGGGGAAGCGCGCGACCGCACACCTGAAGTCCGCGTTCGGCACCCGCGTCAAGCTCGCGTAGCGGTCACTTACGCTTCTTGGCCGGCGCGAGCGCGCTCAACTGGCGCTCGGCGTCGCGCCGCAACTTCCCGCACACCAGCTCGCACAACTCGAAGATCATCGACTCGGCGACGGAGTACCGCACGAGGTTGCCGTCGCGCGCGCGGGCGAGCAGCCCGGCGGCGTGCAGCACGCCCAGTTGCTTCGACACGTTCGCTTGCTTCGCCCCCAGTTCTTCGGCGAGTTCGGACACCGCGCGCGGCCCGGCCTTGAGCGCTTGAAGCAGCGCCAACCGCGTCGGCTCCGCCAGCACACCGAACAGCCGGGCCACCGCTTCCAGCGAAGCCCGATCGAGCACCCCCGCCACGGCCCACCCCTTAAAATATTACTACTTGGCAATATTGTGTAATTACGATATCGGACGCTGGTATTCTACCACGGGACGGGTTCCTCGGAAGTTAAAACGGAGCGCGCCATGGGGAAACGGGTGCTGATTGTAGGGGGCGTAGCGGGCGGGATGAGCGCCGCGACCCGCGCGCGGCGGCTCGCGGAGGACGCCGAGATCGTCGTCTTCGAGCGCGGGCCGCACGTCTCGTTCGCCAATTGCGGGCTGCCCTACTACCTGGGCGGCGAGATCACCGACCGCAACAAACTGCTGGTGCAAACGCCCGAACGTCTGATGGCAGCGTTCAACATCGACGTGCGGGCGCGGGCCGAAGTGGTCGCCATCGACCGCGCGGCGCGGCAGGTCGAGGTGCGGAACCTGGCGACCGGGATGAGCTCC
Organism: Planctomycetia bacterium; assembly: GCA_005773755.1. Classification (GTDB taxonomy): domain Bacteria; phylum Planctomycetota; class Planctomycetia; order Gemmatales; family Gemmataceae; genus Gemmata. The sequence continues at coordinate 5,582 of SXHE01000473.1, read as the reverse complement.
TACGAGCGCTACGACGCGCTGGTGCTCTCCACCGGGGCCGCGCCCATCGTCCCGCGCGTGCCGGGGGCCGAGCGGCCGGGGCACTTCATCCTGCGCTCGCTCGACGATATGGACGCCATCGACGCCTGGGTGCGCGAGCGCGGGGCGGAGAAGGCCGTCGTGGTTGGCGGCGGGTTCATCGGCCTGGAAGTCGCCGAGCAATTCCACCGCCGCGGGCTTCAGGTGTCAGTGGTCGAGCGCAACCCGCAGGTACTGAAACCGTTCGACCCGGAACTGGCCGCGCACCTGCACGCGGAGCTGCGGAAGCGCGGCGTCGCACTGCACCTGAACAACGGCCTCGCGCGGTTCGACGCGCCGGCCGCGGGCGAAGACGCGGGCGCGTCGGTCGTGGTGCTCGCCAACGGTGCCCGACTCGCCGCCGACGTCGTGATTCTGGGGCTTGGGGTGCGGCCCGAATCGAAGCTCGCCCGCGACGCCGGCCTCGACCTCGGCACGACGGGCGGCATCAAGGTGGACGCGCACCTGCGCACCAGCGACCCGAACATCTTTGCGGTCGGCGACACCATCGAAGTGACGCACGCCGTGACCGGAAAGCCGGCGCTGATCCCGCTCGGCGGCCCGGCAAACCGGCAGGGCCGCACCGCGGCCGACAACATCTTCGGCATCGGCACGAAGTACCCCGGCACGCTCGGCACCGCCAGCGTGCGCGTCTTCGACCTAACCGCGGCCGTGACCGGCGCGAACGAGGCGCTCCTGACCGCGGTCGGGATCGCGTTCGAGGCCGTCCACCTGCACCCGAACTCGCACGCGGGCTACTACCCCGGTGCGAAGCCGCTAGCGCTGAAAGTGCTGTTCGCCCCGGACACGGGGAAGCTGCTCGGCGCGCAGGTCGTGGGCGCGGACGGCGTCGATAAGCGGATCGACGTGCTCGCTACCGCGCTCCGCGCGGGCATGACGGTGGACGACATCGCCGATTTGGAGCTGAGCTACGCGCCGCCGTTCGGCTCGGCGAAAGACCCGGTGAACCTCGCGGGCATGGCGGCGCAGAACGTGCGCGCGGGGCGCGTCGCCGTCATCCAGTGGGACGAAATCGCGCGTCTCGACCGGTCGCACACGCTCGTGCTCGACGTGCGCGAAACGAAAGAGCGCGAGGGCGGAACGATCCCCGGTTCGGTTCACATCCCGCTCGGCGACCTCCGCGCGCGGCTCGACGAGTTGCCGCGTGACATGGAGATCGTCGCCCACTGCGCGACCGGGCAGCGGTCGTACAACGCCTGCCGCGTGCTCATGCAGAACGGGTTCCGGTGCCGCAACCTCGCCGGCTCGTTCAAGACGTGGAAGGCCGCGCAGGACGGTGCTCAGTAGTTGCGCCCGAACCACATCCACCCCGACAAGGAGATTCGATGGCCGTTTCTACTATCAGCCCCGCGCGGCTCGCGGAGCTTGCGAAGGCCGGGTCCGTCGTGCTGATCGACGTGCGCACGCCGGCGGAGTTCGAGGAGGTTCACGTCGCGTTCGCGCGAAACGTGCCGCTCGATCAACTCGATCCGAAGGCGCTCGGCACGGACCCCGCCGCGCCGGTGTTCGTGGTGTGTCAGAAGGGCGGGCGCGGGCAGAAGGCGTGCGAGAAGCTGGCCGCCGCCGGGTTCGCCCAGGCGACGAACGTCGAGGGCGGTACACTCGCCTGCGCCGACGCCGGACTGCCGGTCGTGCGCGGGAAGAAGACGATCTCGCTCGAACGGCAGGTGCGGATCGCCGCCGGCGCGCTGGTGCTGCTGGGCGTCGGCCTGAGCTTCGTTCACCCCGCGCTCGTGGGGATCGCGGGGTTCGTCGGCGCGGGCCTGCTGTTCGCCGGCGTCACCGACACCTGCGGCATGGGAATGCTGCTGGCGCGGATGCCGTGGAACCGCCGCAAGCCGACGTGCGCGGCGTGACCGCCCTCAGCGGTCGCCGATCTTCAGCAGCACCTTGCCGCCCTTGCCCGGCGCGTCGGCGTGTGCCACCGCCTTCGCGACCTGCTCGATGGGGTACGTCGCGGCGACGTGCGTTTGCAGCACGCCCTCGCGCATCAGCGCCTTGACGCGGCGGAACAACCGCAGCATCGTGAGCACGCCCTGCTGCTTCGCCCACGCGCCGAGCCAGAAGCCCTCGACGCGCAGGTTGTTGCCGATGAAGTAGCGCGGGTGCGCGGACACCGGCTGATCGGAGAGCGAGCCATACAGCAGGCACCGCCCGCCCTCGCCCAGTGCCGCAAGTACCTGCGACCCGGTCTCGCCGCCCACGGGGTCGATGGCGTACCGCACGCCATCGGGCACCAGCTTCCGCACCTGCTCCGGGATCGGGCCGTCGCGTTCCACAATGACGTGATCCGCGCCGAGCTTCTTCAACTCCTCGACCTGCTCGTGCCGGCGCACCACGTTGATGGTGCGGAACGCGGACTTGTACCCCAGGCGGATCACCATCTTGCCGAGTTCGCCGCCGGCGGCGCTTTGCAGCAGCCACGCCCCGCGCGGCACCTTCAGAACCTGCTCCGTCATGGCGACCGCGGTGGCCGGGTTCACGAAGAAGCTCGCGGCCTGCTCGTCGGTCATGTCGTCCGGCACCGGCACCACCTGCCGGGCCTTCGTCACCGTGTACTCGGCCCAGTTGCCGCGGTCGTTGATGACCGCGACGCGCTTCCCCTTGCGGAACCAGCCGAGCAACCCGCCGCCGCTGGCCTCGACGATCCCGACGCCCTCGAAGCCGGGCGTCGCGGGGAGCGCCGGCTTGAGGCCGTACTTGCCTGCGATGTACATCAGGTCCGACGGGTTCACCGGACTAGCGAGCATCCGCACCATCACCTCGCCGCGCGCGGGCTGCGGCGCGGGAACGTCGTCCTGAATGCGCAACACCTCGGCCGGTGATCCGAACCGATCGAACACGACGCGCTTCACGGGGGTTCCTCACTGTGTGGGGCGCGAGATACTACACTCAGTAGTTATCGGGGGAACGAATTGCGGCGACCCCCTCGACCCGCGACAGGAACCCGGCGCGCATGTTTGCTTCAACGTTCGGCGTCACCTGGCAAGACGTCGCGGGCTGGCTGTTGCTGGTCGAGGTGCTGCTCCTGGTCGGCACGCTCGTGGCCGTCATGCACGTCAAGCGCGAGCCGATGTCGGCCATCGCGTGGTCGCTCATGGTGCTGCTCCTTCCGTTCGTCGGGGCGTTCCTGTTCTTCGTGTTCGGATACCAGACGGTCCACCGGCGGCTGATGCGGCGGCGCAAGCGGAGCAAGGCGTACAAGGCGTTTAGCGCGCGGGCGAGCGGCCGGTCGGAGGGCGTGCCGGAACGGTGGGACGTGCTCGCGAAGTTGGGGCACCACGGGACCGGTGAGCCGGTCACCGGCGGGAACGCGGTCGAGTTGTACCACGAGGGCGCACCGGCGTTCGAGGCGATGCTCACCGCCATCGAGCGCGCGGAGCGCAACGTTCACCTCCAGTTTTTCATCTTCCGCTCTGACAACCTCGGCAAGCGGTTCATCGACGCGCTGTGCGCGTGTGCGGGCCGCGGGGTCGAGGTGCGGCTGCTGGTCGACTCGGTCGGCTCCTACAAGCTGCGGTCCGGCGCCCTGCGCCGACTCCGGCGCAGCGGGGGGAAGGTCGCGTCGTTCCTCCCCATCGTGAACCCGCTGCGCGTTAACCTGCGGAACCACCGGAAAATCGTGGTCGTGGACGGGCACACCGGCTTCGCGGGCGGGCTGAACATCGGCGACGAATACCTGGGCCTCAGCCCGAAGTTCGGGTACTGGCGGGACACGCACTTCCGCATCGAAGGCCCCGCGGTCGAAGGGTTACAAGACGCGTTCCTCCAGGACTGGCACTTCACAACGGGCGAAGCGGTCAAGGGCGGGGTGTACTTTCCGGGTCACAAGGCGGTCGGGTCCGCGCTGGCGCAGGTCGTCACGAGCGGCCCGGACGCGGACTACAAGGCGATTCGGGAAACCTACGTTGCGGCCATCCTCCGCGCGCGACACCGCGTCTGGATCGCCAGCCCGTACTTCGTACCGGACGCGGGCCTGCGCGACGCGCTGCTGCTGGCGGCGCGGTCGGGTGTGGACGTGCGGTTCCTCGGTCTGCTCCGCCCGGACAAGTGGCTCCCGTTCCTCGCGGCCCGCTACTACTGGGCCGACATGCTCGCGGCCGGCGTGAAAGTGTACCAGTACGCCCGCGGCATGATGCACAGCAAGTACGTGTTGGTCGACGGCGAATGGGCCTCGGTCGGCTCCGCGAACACGGACAACCGCAGCCTGTTGCTGAACTTCGAGCTGAACTGCCAGTTCTTCGATACGGCGGTCGTTAGCGATCTGGAAGCCGCGTTCCTGAAGGATTTGGAATGGTCGGTACGGATCGACCCGGAAGTGTACGCGACCCGCCCGCTACTGGGGCGGCTCGCGGAGAACGCCTGCCGACTTTTCAGCCCTGTGCTGTGACAGCCCGATCTGGCTGAACAGTTTATTCCCAGTGGCCGTAACGACTTCCGTCAGGTCGCCCGAACCCGTTTGCTTTTCGGCCCGCGCGGTGCGACAATATTCCCAATGCAGCCGAGTCTCGCGGCAACACGCGAGAGCGGGGGAACCACATGGAGCGGCCGTGAAGCAGTGCTTCACTGCAACAGGCCGCGATTCCATCCGGAGTGATGAGAGACACTCCACGGGGCGCAGGCGAGCCAGGCTCGCCAGGGCACGTTCAAGCCCTAGCCCGTCAGCTAACCTCGCAGGCCGGCGCGGGAGCGTATCCCGCGCTATTTGAACGGGCACCCTCGTCGGATCATCTCGGACGATCGCGCCCCAGTTCACACTCCCGGTGTCCCCGTGTTCGCGCTCATTGCCGCGGCCGAGTTCCCTCACGCCCTCGTGTACGGGCTGATCGTCCTCGCCGCCTTCCTGCTGCTGTTCCTGTGCTGGTGGGTGTCGGTTCGAGTGATCCCCAACGACAAGGTCGGGGTCGTCGAGCGGCTCTGGTCGTCGAGCGGCTCCGTGACGGACGGCCGCATCGTCGCCCTGAACGACGAGGCCGGGTATCAGGCCGCGCTGCTCCGCGGCGGGCTGCACTTCGGCTACTGGCGGTGGCAGTACCGCATTCACATCGCCCCGCTCGTCACGGTCCCGCAGGGCCAGATCGGGTACGTGTACGCCCGCGACGGCCAACCACTGCCGCCCAGCCAGACGCTGGGCCGCGTGGTCGAGTGCGCCAACTTTCAGGACGCGCGGCGGTTCCTGGAGCGCACCGGCGAAGAGGCCGAACACGGCCAGCGCGGGCGGCAGCGCGCGATCCTGCGCGAGGGCGTGTACGCGATCAACCCCGCGGCGTTCGTGGTGATGACCGAGAACGGCGCGTACGGGCTGCCACACCTGCTCGACGAACAGGAGGCGCGGACGATCAAGGCGTGGCACGACCAGCTCGCGAAGTGCGGCGGCTTCCAACCGGTCGTGATCGGCGGCTCCAGCAACGCCGGCGAGACCGAGGTTCACGACGACCACATCGGCGTCGTCACCGTCCACGACGGCCCCAGCCTGCCGCCGGGCGAGATCATCGCGCCGGCGG
>SXHE01000472.1 GCA_005773755.1 Planctomycetia bacterium | reverse complement strand
GAACATCAATCGCTCAAGAAGCTGCACAAGTTGATCGTGACCAGCGCGACCTATAAGCAATCGTCTCTATCAAACGAAGCGGGCGCGAAGCTCGACGCCGACAACCGCTACCTGTGGCGGCAGAACCGGCGGAAGCTCGAGGCGGAAGCCGTGCGCGACAGCATCCTCGCGGTCGCGGGCAAGCTCGACCTGACGCCCGGCGGGCCGAGCTTCCGCGACTTCGTCGTCGAGAAGCCGGAACACTCGCCGCACTACCAGTACCATCTGCACGACCCCGAAGACGCGAAGGCGCATCGCCGCGCCGTGTACCGCTTCGTCGTGCGGTCGAAGCAGCAGCCGTTCATGGCCGCGCTCGATTGCGCCGACCCGTCGCTGGCGGTCGAGAAACGGAACCAGACGCTGACCCCGCAACAAGCCCTCGCGCTGCTCAACAACCAGCTCGCGCTCGCGATGGCGAAGCACTTCGCGAAGCGCGTCGAGGCGATGGGCACCACCGACGCGGAGCGCGTCACCGCCGCGGTACGGCTCGCGCTGGGGCGCGATCCGAACGCGAAGGAGCGCAACGCGCTGGCCGCCTATGCGAAGGAACACGGCCTCGCGAACGCCTGCCGCGTGGTCCTGAACCTGAACGAGTTCGTGTTCGTGGACTGACGCAAGGGAGCAACGATGAACCGGCGAGACTTCCTGTTCAACGCGGCCAACGGGTTCGGCGGCGTCGCGCTAGCGGCGATGCTTGACGCAGACGCGCGCGCCGACGGCGGATTGCACCACAAGCCGAAAGCCAAGCGCGTCGTCCAACTGTTCATGGCGGGCGCGGCGTCGCACGTCGATCTGTTCGACTTCAAGCTGGAGCTGGTGAAGCGGCACGGGCAGCCGTCGAACTTCGGCGAGCACGTCGAGGCGTTCCAGAACGGTCTCGGCCCGTGGCTCAAGCCGGTCTGGGAATTCAAGCCGTACGGTAAGAGCGGTAAGCAACTGAGTGAGGTCGTTGCCCCGCTGGGTGACGTCGTCGATGAGATGGCGTTCGTTCACAATGTCGTCGGCAAGACCGGCGTTCACTCGCAGGGAACGTTGCTGCAAACGACGGGTTTCAACCGGCCCGGCTTCCCCGGCATGGGCTGCTGGGCGAGCTACGGCCTCGGCAGTGCGAACAAGAACCTGCCCACGTTCGTGGTGCTGCCCGACCACCGCGGCCTCGCCTCGAACGGCACGAAGAACTGGGACAGCGCGTTCCTGCCTGCGCAGCATCAGGGCGCGGCGATCTACCCCGGCACGAAGAACCCTATCGAAGACCTGTTCCCCGACGAGCGCGCCAAGTTCGTGACGCGCGACAGCGACAAGGCCGGGATCGATCTGCTCTCTCAGCTCAACCGCGACCACGCCAGCACGCGCCCCGGCGACGAGAGGCTCGACGCCCGCATCAAGAGTTACGAGCTAGCAGCGAAGATGCAGCTCGCCGCGCCGGAGGCACTCGACATCTCGAAGGAGACGAAGGCGACGCTGAAGCTGTACGGTCTCGATCACGGCCAGGGGACGTTCGACAAGGAGATCAACCCGGTCGAAGAGACGGACTACTTCGGCCGCAAGTGTCTGGTCGCGCGACGGTTGCTCGAACGCGGCGTACGGTTCGTGCAAATCTGGAGCGGCAACGACAACGGCTTCCCGCGGCGCAACTGGGACAGCCACGAGGACGTGAAACGCGATCACGGTCCACTCGCCTACGGCATGGCTCGCGGGACCGCGGCACTGATCGCAGACCTGAAGCGTCTCGGCCTGCTCGACGACACGATCATCCTGTGGACGACGGAGTTCGGGCGGATGCCGTCGTCACAGGGCGGCAAGGGCCGCGACCACAACCCGTACTGCTTCACGAACTGGCTGGCCGGCGGTGGCATCAAGGGCGGCACCTCACACGGCCCCAGCGACGACTTCGGGTACAAGCCCGCGGACCGCAAGAACCCGACCGAGGTTTACGACATTCACGCCACGATCCTCCACTTGTTGGGGATCGACCATACAAAGTTGAGCGTGCGGCACAACGGGATCGACCGCCGACTGACCGACGTTCACGGGCACGTTATCAACGAACTGATTCGTTGAGAAAGTGATCAATGCGCATCACGCGAATCGCCGCCTGGCAAGTGGATTTGCCCCTGCACGAGGGCAGTTACAAGTGGTCCGGCGGGAAGTCGGTACTGGTGTTCGATAGCACCGTTGTCGCGGTCGAGACGGACGCCGGCATCACCGGGTACGGCGAGGTGTGCCCGTTGGGGCCGGCGTACCTGCCGGCTTACGCGGCCGGGGTACGCGCGGGGTTGAAAGAGCTGGCCCCGAAGCTCATCGGCGAAGACCCGACGCAACTCGGCAAGCTCAACCGGACGATGGACGCGGCGCTGAAAGGGCACCCTTACGTCAAGTCTGCGGTCGATGTCGCGTGCTGGGATGTTCTGGGAAAACAAGCCAATCTGCCCGTGTGTGCGCTCCTCGGCGGGCGCTACGGCGACGACTTCCACCTGTACCGCGCGATCTCACAAGAAGCGCCCGACGCGATGGCCGCGAACGTCGCCGGCTACCGCGCGGAGGGCTACCGGCGGTTCCAACTCAAGGTCGGCGGCGACCCGGACACGGACATCGCGCGCATCAAGGCGGTGGCCGCGGTGCTACAACCCGGCGACCGGCTCGTTGCCGACGCCAACACCGGCTGGCTCCAGCACGAGGCGATTCGCGTGGCGAAAGCCGTGCGCGATGTTGACGTATACATCGAACAGCCGTGCTACACTTACGAAGAGTGCCGCGCGGTGCGCCGGCAGATCGATCAGCCGTTTGTGCTAGACGAGGTGATCGACGGGCTTGAGATGCTCGTTCGCGCGCACGCCGACGGCGCGGCCGATGCCGTGAACCTCAAGATCAGTAAACTCGGCGGGCTGACGCGAACGAAGCAGCTCCGCGACCTGTGTGTCGCGCTCGGAATCGGCATGACGCTCGAAGACAGTTGGGGCGGCGACATCGTGACGGCTGCCATCGCGCACCTCGCGCACAGCACGCCGACCGAGTTCCTGTTCAGCTCGACGGACTTTAACAGCTACGTCACACGGTCCATCGCGGACGGCGCACCCCATCGCAAGAACGGCCGGCTCGCCGCCTCGACCGCGCCGGGGCTGGGCGTTGTGCCCAAGCTCGCGGAGTTCGGCGCGCCGGCGGTAGACGTGAGCTGAAAACTACTTGGTCGGCGGCGATTCGAGGGCCTTCACAACCTTCGCGAAGTCGATCTGCTTCGCGATGTCTGCGAGTTCCAGCCCGCCGCCGCGCTGGGTGATCTCCAGTACCTTGTCGTCGGCCAGCAGCACGACGAGCCGCCGGTTCACCTTGTCCAGGTCGTCGGCCTTCATGCGGTCCCACAGATACGCGGTCTTCTTGTTGATCTCCAGCTTCTCGGCCTTCTCCTTCTTCATCGCTTCCGCGGAATACTGGTCCTTGAACTTGGGGTCGCGCGCGAGGGTGATCGTAAGCACCTCGAACCGGCCGCCCATCCACTCGTACACGACCGATTGGCCGTACTTCGCAGGCTTATCGCCCTTCTCGGTACTCGGTTCGCCAATCTTCCGATCGAAGTTCTGGAGTTTGGGAAACAAAGTCTCCCATCCCTTGTCGGGTGCAGCGGCGAACGTCGAGAGCGCGAACGCGATAGCGGTGAGCATGGATCACCTTCTGAAGAGTTGACGGCGTTGCACCCCGTGTTGATGAAGCCAACCCGAAAGTAAGGCCTCGAACAGGAGTGACCGGCCCAATCATGAAGCAGCGCGCGGACGAATGCGTGCGGTGCGAAAAGGCCTGCCGTAAGATAGCAAGCCACAGGCCGGCACGCAGTGCTTCTCTGGAAGTCACTTACTTCTTCTTCCGTTCCGCGTCGCGCGTCTTGCGGAACTCGGCCATCTTCGCGTTGTACTCGGTGCTCGCTTCGGTGAGGTTCGCGGTGGCGCGCTTGAGGCGCTCGGCCGCGGCGTCGCGCTCGGCCGCGGTCGCGTTCGGGTTCTTCGCGACCGTCTCCGCGAACTGCACCAGAAGCTGGTGCCGGGCCTGCGCCGCCTTCCACTTGTCCTCGACCGCGGCCACCGCCGGCGGGAACGGCACGATGGTCACCTCGACCTTGCCATCGGCACGCGCCGCGGGCAGGTCTTTCATCTTCTTGAGCACCGCGTCGTCGGCCTTGTCGCGACCGATCGGGTCGAAAATGTAGGTCAGGGTGATGACGTATTTGCCCGGTGTGTTCAGGTTGTAGCGGTGATCGAACCGGTCCAACTCCGGGTTCATCACCTTCCCCGCCGGCACCGCGACCAGGTCGGCTGCGGTGATGGTGTTCACGAAGTCGTCGATGCGGACGATGTCCGTGCGACGGCTCACGGCCTGCCCGTTCTTCGTCACCTTCCACTTGTATTCGACCATGTTGCGGAGGGCGTCGGCCGCGCCGTCCACGCACTTGACGACGTGAACCGATTCCTTGCCCGCATTGCGGATCACCGCCTTCACGTTCACCGCTTCGTCGGGGTACAGTTCCTTAGGCGCGGTCAGTTCGATCTCCAGCTTCGGCTTCGGATTCTCTTCGGCGAGCGCGAACGCGGGCACCACAAGCAGCGCGAGTACGACAACGGCACGCATGACGAAACTCCGGCGGGAAGCGACGCGAGCAAGACGCGGGAAGAGTACGGCGTTAACGTAACGGCGGTGTCACAAGAAGGCCGCGCCGCACGCTCTGCACTCGTGCCTCAGTGCCCGTCGCCGTTGCCGTTGGTACTCGCGCCGGCCCCCGCGCCGACGGGCGAGAAGCCGACGTGCCGGTGTTGCTCCGCGAGGTCGCTGCGGTTCTCCTTGAACTGGTCCATCGCCCATTCCCACTGCCACAAGTTCGTGTCGATGTAGCGGAGGATCAGCAGGTTCTTCAGCTCTTCCACTTCGGCGAAGCTGTAGCCGGCGGTTTGCTTCACGGCCACGTCGAGGTCGATGCCGGCGCGCACGTCCGTGTGCCACCGGTCCATGAGCTTGCGGCGCAGGCCGGCGTCCGGCAGCGTGAAGTGCAGCACGAGGTCGATGCGGCCGGGGCGCTTGAACGCCGGGTCGATCAGTTCCAGTCCGCAGTTCGTCGTGAACACGTACACGACGCCCTCGTTCACCTGGATGCCGTCGAGGGCGCTGAGGAACACCGCCTGATCGTCGGTCTCGCGGACCGTGTTGCGGTCGCGCAGGGCGATGTCCATGTCGTCGAAGAAGATGACCCCGCTGCGGTGGACCGTGAACAGGTCGCGCACGGCCTGCACCGGGTTGCACGACCGCCGCGCCGCTTGGTAGGCGTCCGGCGAAACGATCTGGTACTCGTGCCCGGTGCGGCGGCACTCCTCCCACAACCACCGGCACGCACTGGTCTTGCCGTTACCCGGCGGGCCAGTGAGCAAGAGGCCGCGCTTCGGTCGCCCACCCAGGTCTTTGATCCGCTTCAGGTTGTTCCGGTCGAGGTAGCCGAGTGTGTTCTGCTTGAGCACGTCGAGCTGTTCGGGGGGCAGCACCGGCGGCAGGCTCTCGGGCACCTTCGCCCGGCTCACCCGCAGCACGCTACGGAACAGCTTTACATAGTCGGCACGGGCCACCACGAAAATGTCGTAGGCGTTCTGGTCGTAATTCTGATCGACGAACGCGACCGCCCGCGCGAACGCGATGCCGTCGAGCTTGTACAGGCGGACGCCGAACGTGGTCGCGGGGTAGTACTTCGACCGCGTCACCCACTGGCGCACGAGCGCGCCTTCGAGCGGCACAAGTTCCCCGCGAATGGCGTTGCCCACAAGCCCGTAGACGTAGCCGCCGGCGACGAACGCGACCGGGTCGGTCAGGTTCGCGGCCTTCGCCGCGGCCTCGACCAGTACACGGTGGTCCGCGGAGTACGAGTTGAGTGGTGTCATGGTGTTGGGCGATTGCCCGCTCGATGGTGTCGTGTGTGCAAGGACACAGGGAATGGTATAGAGGTTCGTGGGCGTCCCGCGAAGCCGCGCGCCGCTTCGCAAACCGGTGTTGGTGTTGCCGCGTTCGCGGTTACACAACTAGCATGACAGTGACCCCACCCAGAGGATAGACGATGACCGCCACCTCGCGCTTCGACATTTCCAGGCTGGAAGCCGCGCAACGGGTTCCCGGCAAGCCGCGACACAAGACCCGCGAGGTGAAGGTCGGGAGCGTCGTCATCGGCGGCACTAACCCGGTCGCGGTGCAGTCGATGACCACCACCGACACGTTCGACGTCGAAGCGACGATCAAGCAGATTCACGCGCTCGAAGAAGCCGGGTGCGAGCTGGTGCGCGTGACCGTGCCCAAGCCCGAAGACGCCGGGGCGCTGTCCGCGATCCGCGCCAAGATCGGCATCCCGCTCATCTGCGACATCCACTTCGACTACAAGATGGCGCTCGCCGCGCTCGATCACCCGGTGGACAAGATCCGCATCAACCCCGGCAACATCAACAAGGCCGGCGACACCACCAACGACCGGTTCCGCCAGATCGTGCGCAAGGCGAAGGACAAGGGGCTGCCGATGCGGATCGGCGTGAACGCGGGGAGCCTCGAAACCGAGGTGAACCTGAAGTACGGGTTCCCGTGCCCGCCCGCGATGGTCGAGAGCGCCCTGCGGTACATCGAGGTCGCCGAGAGCGAGGGCTATCGCGACATCATCGTATCGCTCAAGTCGAGCGACGTGCTCGTGGCGGTGGAGGCGTACCGGATGTTCGCGCAGATGTGCGACTACCCCACGCACATCGGCATCACGGAAGCGGGCAAGCCTCCGTACGCGGTCACGAAGAGCGCCGCCGGCCTCGCCCCGATCCTGCGCGACGGCATCGGCGACACGATCCGCAGTTCGCTGCTGGGCGATCCGGGGCCGGCGATCGCCGCCGCGTTCGTCCTCCTGCAAGCGACCCAGCGCCGGGTGCGCCGCCCGGAGTTGATCGCGTGCCCGACATGCGGCCGACTCGCCATCGACCTTGAGAAGATCATCGCGGAGCTGGAATCGCGGCTGAACGGCAAGCGCCTGCCGGTGAAGATCAGCGTGCTGGGGTGCATCGTGAACGGCCCCGGCGAGGCCCGCGAAGCGGACATCGGTATCGCCGCCGGCAACGGCCAGGGCATGATCTTCCGCAACGGCGAGATGGTGCGCAAGGTCGCGGAGGCCGAGATCGTGGACGCACTGATGGAGGAACTGGCCCGCTGGGAAGGCGAGAACGCGCACCGCATCCCGAAGGTCGCCGAGGGCCTGGGCCGGCGCAAGCTGCCGGTGGTCGCGGGATGACGGCGATACCTGTCAGAAATCGCCCTGGACCCACACTCTGCCGTGATCGAATCGGAGTGCAGTGACCGAGATCCGAACCGTCCCACGAGCACGCCCATGAATCCCGACCCGCGCGCGGCGCGCGCAGACACGCTGCCGCACGAGCCGTCCACCGGGGCGGGCGACGAGACCGCGCCCCACGCCGCCGCGCTCGGCGCGGAACCGCTCGCGCCCGGCGAGTTCCCGCACGAACTGACCCACCGGTACACGCCGCTCGGTGTGCTCGGCAGCGGCGGCATGGGCCGCGTGTTCCTCGTCGACGACACGGTACTCGGCCGCCCCGTCGCGCTGAAGGAGCTGCGCGCCGACCTCGCCGCGGGCGGTTGGGCCGAACGGTTCCGCCGCGAGGCCCGAGCGGTTGCAGCACCCCGGAGTCGTGCCCGTGTACGACCTCATCCGCCTCGCCGACGGCCGCACGTTCTACACCATGAAGCCGCTCCGCGGGCGCACCCTCGCCGAGGCGGTGAGCGAGTTCCACCAACGCCGGCCCGCGCGCCCCGCGGACGCGCGCGCGTTCCGCACCCTGCTCCGCGCCTTCATCGACCTGTGCCGCACCATCGGGTTCGCGCACCGGCACGGCGTCGTTCACCGCGACATCAAGGGCGCGAACGTGCAGGTGGACGAGTTCGGCGCGGTCGTCGTACTCGATTG
>SXHE01000471.1 GCA_005773755.1 Planctomycetia bacterium | reverse complement strand
GCCACTTGCGCGAGGATGCGCGCTTCCGTCTTCGCGCCGAAGTCGAACAGCCCGCCCCTCGCGGCCGGCTTCGGGGCCGCGAACTTCTCAGGGAACAACCCCTGATACTGGTTCATCAGCGAATGCTCGATGCACCTCACGGCCGCGTCCGGCCCGATCTCCGCGAGCTTCGCCAGTTGCCGCGCCTGAGCCGGCGGCCTGAGCTTCGATCCCGGCTTGTCCCTGATCCAGTTCGCCCACGCCTCGCGGAAGGCGGTCGTATCGAGTCCGAGATTCCCCAGCGGGATCGGCGCGGGTTCTTCCGCGGGGGGCTTTGGGGGGTCTTCCTCTGGTCTCTGGCTTCTGGCCTCTGGTGGTTTGGGAGTACCTTTGCCACCACCTTTGGGCGCACCTTTGGGACCACCCCCAAAGGTCGGGTTCCCGCCGCCCTTCCGCCCCGCGTCGGCACACTTCTCCCGCTTCGATTCGTCCCGCACCATGCGCCGGGAGAAGATCACGCCGTCATCCGTGCAGCTAAAGACGCCGGAGGTGCGAAGTTCCGCAAGCAGCCGGGACACCTCTTCCGCGGAACACCCGGTCAAGCGAGCGAGTTGTTCGGGGGTAAGTGGTGTGCCTGTCGCCGCGAGCAAGTAACCCCTGCGCGCGCTTAGGTGCATCAGTGAGAGCATGTCCATCCACAGCCCGCGGGCGGCCACGCTACACGAGCGCACCGCGGGGTCTGCGAGCCAATCGTTCGGGTAGAACTGTAGCCAGGGCAGCCGCGCCATTACTTCCCCTCGCAGTCCAGTTGCGAGAACGGGATAATCCCCACGATCCGATTCGCGGGAACGTCGCGCCCGCCCGTGTGATACCGCCCGCGCCGGCTCGACCGCTTCAGCCAGCCGTCCGGTACGATCACCTCCAACACCACCACCTCCGCGGCCGGGGCCGCTCCGAAGCGTGCAGCACCGCCCACCCGGTCACGCTCGCGGTACACAGCCACACGGACCGCGCCGAGCCGGTCGCACAGCGCGCGAGAATCCCGCTGCGCAAGATCGACGCGAGGTTCCGCGCCGGTGTCGCGTGCCGAAGCATCATGCTTGTGCGTCTCGGTGTGATGGAAGCCGCCGGCCGGGAATCGAACCCGGCGGGCCACGCGATGCGGCCCCGCCCCAGCGCTGACGAGTTGCCGGATCACCGGGAGAGTTTAATCCCGGCCCCGGCTGACGCGGTTTTCGGCCCCCGATAGGCCGGGTACTCACGCCTAATCCCGCAACTGTGCGCCGATGCAAGCAGCGCTACGCCCCGTTGCCGGGCGTGTCTCCACTCAGTCAAGTCAGGCCGCCACCTCTTCGCCCTCCGCCCTCTTGGATCGTGCGTGGCGAGCGAACATGGCCTTCTGCGCTTCGAGCTTCAGCCCAATCCAGTTCACTTTCGCGCGGCCGAAGTTGTACGCCTCTTCCAGCATGTCCAGGTAGGCTTCACAGGTCGCGTAGTGGATGAGCGATTCCCGCTGCCGCTCGATGCCCGCGATTAGCCGCTTGCGGTCGAACCCGGCCACGCGGCAGACCGCCATGCACGCCTGTAGGAAGCGGGCGTTGCGGAGCTTGGCGTTCATCTTCCCGACCGCGCCATAGATCGAGACCACCGCGTCAGCCCACCGCTGATCCTTGACGGCGAACTCGCCGGCCGCGAACGCTTCGACCACGTTGTGAAACGTGGTCGTGCCGGCCAGCAGCGCGAACGCCAACCCGACCGGAATCTTGTGGTCGTCCGCGAAGTCGAGGCCGATCTGATACGCGGCCAACCCGTTGGTGGCGTGCATGGTCGCGAAGTCGCGGGGCTTCCACGGCTTCGGCGTGCGCGCGACTTCGGCCACGTCGTAATCCTGATCGGCTTCGATCCAGTACACCGGCAATTCCAGCAGCCGCGCGAAGTGCAGCCGGTGTTGCCCGTCCTTGACGATCAGCCGGCCGCGCTTGTCCCGGTAGACCACGATGGGAAGGCACTTGAGAAACCCGTACTTCTTCATGCTGTCGTGCAGCCCGCGGTGCGTCGGCTCGTCCACGTTGCGGTTGCGGTCGCTCTGATGGAACAGAGCGTAATCCTTCGTGACGTTCACCTTCAGTTGCTTCGACATGACTTCAATCCCCCAGTTGTTGGTTACGAATCCACTTCACGACACCCTGATACGCCTCATCTCGTCGCGGGTCGGTCGGGCGAATCTGCCGCAAGCTGTTGATCGCCGCTTGCATCAGCGAGATTGCACGGGTGGGAACCGCCGGCCCCGGCTTGCTCGCCGGCTTCACCTCCGGCCGTTTCGCCGGGTACTGCTTATCGTCCTTGCCCGTCACCTTCGGCGCGGCCTCGCGCTGCTTCTTTGCAATGTCCACCTTTGCCCGCTGAATGGTCTTAGTGGACACACCCAACGATTCGGCCGCCTCCGCATCCGTCTTGTCGAGAGCCTTCAATTCCTGCACTTTGGCGAGTCGCGAGCCTTCATCGAAGATGCCCGCCGGTTGAGGTGGGCAATGTTGCCCACCTGATTTCAGATCATTGCGAACCGTGGCGGGCGAAGTGCCCACCGCATCCGCAATCGCTCGCGTACTCAACCCCGCGCCGCCCTTGTGTAGCTTCCGCACCCACTCCGCGCGCCCCTCGCGGGAAAGGTGCCGCCGGTCATCGTTCAGCAACCGTGCGAGGTCGCGCGCCTCTTCCTCACTACCCTTGAACTCATGCCAGTTCATCACCGGCACGCCGGCCACCTCTGCCGCGCGGTGGCGGTTCCGCCCGTCGAGAATCTTCCCCTCGTACTTCCAGCACGGAACGCGCACCCCGTGCCGCCCGATACTCTTCACGAGCGCGTCGAACTCCGCGCCCTCCATCAGCGGCCACTCGTCCGCGATTGGGTGAAACTCCATCAATCACCTCGCCCCGATTTCGAGTACAATGCCCACACTCACCCGTAGAGGAACGCGCCCATGCCGCTCGTGTCCTGCACCAACTGCTCCTGTCGGTGCTGGCCGCCGTGTTCCTCGGTGGTCTGTTGCTGCTGATCTTCCTCCGCGCCTACGTCCGGTGGAACGGGCTGTGATCCGCTACCCCTCGCCCTTCACGTCCGGCATCTTCACCAGCGCGGCTACCACCGATTCCCGGTGTTCGAACATCACATCATTCCAGGGCGTGTGCATGACGCTGTAGCTCTGGCGGTACTTCTCGTTGAGCGCCTGAATGACCCGCACCCAATCCCAGCCTTTGAGGTGCGCGAGCCGCACCAACTCCGCGGTCTCGGTCATCAGCTTGTCGTGGTCGAACCCGGCCGGGATCGCGGGCGCTTGCGTCGGGGCGGGAGCAATCGCGACCGGGGCCGCCGGCTTCGGGGATACCGGCGCGGCCTTCGCCGGTTCCGGCGTGTCGGCCTGCTCCATCTCCTCGGAGGTGTACAGTCCGCTCAGGTCCTGCGGGAACGCCTTGCGGAGCGCGAGCGCTTCGGCGCACTTGGCGATCATGGTCGCGCCCATCTTCGGCCAGAGGCCGGACAGGTTCCCATCCGGGTACGCCTGCGCGTACTCGCTGAACCTCGCGATGCCAGCGAACCCGCGTGAGCAACCCTTGCGGAACACGATCACCTTCGCCGCTGCGGGCGGGACGTTCGCGAGCCACACATCCCGCCACACCCCGTCAGCGCCGCACCAGTACGGCCCATCCTGCCCGTCAAGCTCCCCGGTGCGCACCGCGATCACGCGGAACCCGTCGATGCCGGTCTGGATGGTGAGCTTGTCCACGCCCGCCCGCTTGTCGCGGCGCTTGGTGGCGTAGATTTGTTTGGCGAACGGGTCGAGGCCCGACCGCCGCGCGACCGCCGCGAACAATTCCATTTCGTCGTCGGTCAGCCCGTTGCACAGCGTGCGCTTCAGCAGCGCGACGCGCTCCGGTGTCAGGTCGTCCACACGAGCGATAGCCGTACCCACGGGTCAACCCTCCAAGCTCGCGGCGGGAGCGCGGCCGGTCACGGGCGATAGCCCGACGCGGACGCGCGCCGCCACGAGCGACATGATCGAGGATTCCAGTTTCGACACCGCCGCGAGCAGGTTCCGGCCCGCGTCGAACGTGTCGGCCACACTGCACACGCCGTTCGCCCCGGCGTTGTGGCGGGCTACCTGCGCGTGCCACCGCTTTACTTCGGAGAGCAAGGTTTGCACCTTGTCCCGCGAGTACGCGCCGAGCAGAGTGAGTAGCGCCGTCGCGACCGCGATCCGCCGCGGCACGAGCGAGAGCGCGAGATCGGTGAGTAGCCCAGGGATCGAGGCCAGTTCGCCCGCGTCGGCCCCGATGGTAGGTTCTGTTGCGTCCATAGCTCCAATGTCCTGTTGCGTGTGTGGTGGATAACTCTGCGACCGGTCACGCGTGGGCTTCCGCCTCTTCGCGCGTCAGGTAGAAGTGGATGCCGCCAGCGCACTCGATCAGGCGATCCTCGCCCCACTGGTGGCCCTTCGCCTTTTTCGCCGACGCGGTAGAAGAACTCGCCGTCATGGAGCGATTGGGCTTCGGTGCGCACACCGCCTTTCGGCCCGAACACTTCCAGCGGCGTGGCGCACTCCGCGCGACACTTCCGGCCGCCCGGCGCGTTGCTCCGCTTCGCTAGGCACCTTCAGCTTGACCACCACCCCATCCCGGCACTTCTTCCAGCCGATCACTTCCCCCTCGCGAGGCAAAAATCTCCGTCTGCGCCAGCGCGCCGTTCACGAGGTCTTTGAGGTCCGCGCTGCGGAGGTCCGCGCTGCGGAGGTCCGCGCGTTTGCCGCCGGCTTCGCCGGCTAGATACTTCTTGTGGTCCGCGAGGATTGTCGCAGTCGGCTTCAGCTCATCACTCATGTTTCGCTCTCCGTGAACAGGGTTGGGATGGAACCGGTAACCCTCAGCCGACACGCTCACGCAGCGCCCGGCGGTCTGCTTCGGCTCGCCGTCGTCGCGATGCGTCGGACGCGGGGAGCGGGGTTTGCGGGGTCGCGTTGCGTGCATCAATGAAGGCCGCGAGCGCGTCAGGGTGAATCAGATAGTGACCGCCGATCTTGGTTGCCGCGAGCTTCACCACGCCGCGCGGCCCCGCGACGCCAACGTGAATCCAGCTCCGCACCGTTTGCGACTTCACCCGCGCGGCCTTCGCCACCTCGCGGAGCGTGTGTAGGTGTGCAATTTCGGTAATGGTCATTGCGCCACCGGTGCCGGTTGGATGTCGATCATGTCGCCCACACAGCGCAGAACCGTCAGGTCGGCATTGGCGGTCGCGTCCGGCCCCATCGTTTCTGCGAGGTCGCACGCCTCGCGAATCAGTGCCGGCAGTTGTCGCCAGAGGTCAGCGGGGGTCAGTGACGGAACCAACCGCAGCGGCTTGTTCCCCGGCACGAGCCGCACCCGGCTCACCAGCCGAAACACTCGATTCAGCAGCCGCGCGACGGCCGCTTGTTGGGCGCGATGTTCCATGTCCGTTACCCCGTTTGGCACAACCGATGCTTCACTTCTCAGTGATGCCTACTGTATCACAGTGCATCTCAAAGATGCAACATAAATCTTCAAGAATCATCTGGAATCGTCCGAATGCTACCTGAGAGGATTGAGCTATGCTTCGTTTCGACAACTTGGCGGGAGACTGTAAGAAGATGCCTACTATGGGGAAGAAGAAAGCAGCAGCCCGCGCGTTCACCTATCGGCCATCGCCCGAAGTTGTCGAGGCCATCGACACCTTCAACGCCACCCTTTCCCCGCCCGACCGGTACGAGTACAGCGAGCTAATCGACAAGGCCGTGCGCGAATACTTGCGCAACAACGGGCACACGCCCGCCGACGAGCCGAGCCGGGACGAACCCGGCGAAACCTAGAAAAGCCTGATAAAATCGCCGTCCACCCCGCACCGCAGAGGCGCGCCCACCGCCTCCAACTGCTCGTTGGCGCGGTGACAGAGGCTTGCCAGCGTGCGCTTCGCCACCTCGCGCACGCCCCACACCCGTTCGCACACCTCGCACTTACCCGCGCTCCCGGCCCGCTCGCGGAGTAGTGCGAGCGCGCGCCACACCGACGCCCCCACGTCGGCTGATCGCCCGCCGTAACACAGTGCCGCCGGCGCTTCGAGGGTGAGCGCGGCCAGTTCGGGGCGAATCATAATGCACACCTGTTCCGAGAACTCTTGTACATCTTGCGACGGTTGAAGTATCGGTG
>SXHE01000470.1 GCA_005773755.1 Planctomycetia bacterium | reverse complement strand
CGGAGGCGGCGCGGCGGGCTTCGCGGGTTTGCCGAAGTCGAACGGATCGGCCGACGGGAGCGCGGCCACGTTCTTGGCCGCGGGCGCGACGGGTGCGGCCGGCGCGGGGCGCGGCGGCGGGGGCGGCGCGACCGGTTCCGCCATCATCACTTCGGTCAGGTCGTCGTCCGGCAGCGGCGGCAGCGTCATACTCAGGACGCTCAGTGCCTGGCCCTCGCTCGCGCTCTCGGACGCTGACGCCGGGCCGGGAATGCGGAACCCGGTCCCGCACTTCTTGCACTTGGCCTTCTTCCCGGCCATGTTGTCCGGCGCTTTGAGTTTGACGCCGCAGTTCGGGCACGACACTTCAACCACGGGCATAGCGGCCTCGCGGAACGGGCAGTGAGAGCGACGTTAGATCGTGGAGTTCAAGCTACCAACCAGCCCGTGCGGATGCAACGAACAAGGCGGAACCTGTGGAGAGGGCACGCGAGCGGCGTAATCCCGCCGGTAGCTGTGACATTCAGATACGCACGACGGTTCTCAGTTGTGCAACACCGGCGGGCTGACGCCGCGCCGCTCGCTTACCCTCTGTCCTCTGTCCTCTGCCATCGGATATACTCTCCCCTACTCCCGCCCGGCTTCTCCCACTCACCCGCCGCCACCATGACGCGATTCGTTCTTTCGGTCGCCGCGCTCGGCGCGCTCGCCGTTCCTGCTGTTGCTCAGGACAAGGTGGACTTCGCGCGCGACGTGTTACCGATCCTCTCGGACAACTGCTTCAAGTGCCACGGGCCGGACGAGAAGGCCCGCAAGGGCGACCTGCGCCTCGACTCGAAGGAACACGCGCTCGCGAAGGGCGGTCCGGTCGTGCCCGGTAATAGCGCTGCGAGCCGCCTCATCGAGCGCGTCGTGTCGGCCGACCCGAGCGAGCTGATGCCGCCGCCCAAGAGCAACAAGAAGCTGACCGCGGCCCAGATCGCCACGTTTAAGAAGTGGATCGACGGCGGCGCGCAATGGGGCGAACACTGGAGCTTCGTCGCGCCGAAGCGCCCCGCGCTGCCGAACACGAAGCACCCGACCCGCAACGCCATCGACAACTTCGTCTTCGCGCGATTGGAGAAGGAGAAGCTCGCGCCGAGCGCCGAAGCGGACAAGCCGCGGCTCATCCGGCGCATGACGCTCGACCTGACCGGGCTGCCGCCGACGCCGGAAGAGATCGATGCGTTCCTCAAGGACGCCGCACCGAACGCTTACGAGAAGGTGGTGGACCGGTTGCTCGCGTCGCCGCGGTTCGGCGAGCGCATGGCGTGGGACTGGCTCGACGCGGCCCGCTACGCCGACAGCAACGGCTACCAGGGCGACGGCGAGCGCACCATGTGGCCGTGGCGCGACTGGGTGATTCGCGCGTACAACGACAACCTGCCGTTCGACCAGTTCACCGTCTGGCAACTGGCCGGCGACCTCATGCCGAAGGCGACGCGCGATCAAGTGCTGGCGACCGGGTTCAACCGCAACCACATGATTAACGGCGAGGGCGGGCGCATCGCGGAGGAGAACCGCGTCGAGTACGTGTTCGACCAAACGGAAACGACCGCGACCGTGTGGCTCGGCCTCACGGTCGGCTGCGCCCGGTGCCACGACCACAAGTTCGATCCGATCTTGCAGAAGGATTACTACAGCCTGTTCGCGTACTTCAACCAGACGCCGGTGAACGGCGGCGGCGGCAGCGGCCAGACCGCGCCCGTGCTCGACTTCGCCTCGCCCGAACAGGAGGCGAAGCGCAAGACCGCGCAAGCGGCTTACGACGACCTCGTGAAGAAGATCGTGCCGATCGAAGTGAAGCTCCGCGAAGCCGGGATGACGAAGGACAAGGACGGCAAGTACGCGACCACGCTGCCGGTGGTGATCGAGTCGGCGCTCCGCAAGGGGCCGAACGGCCGTGTGGACCCGAACAACGACGAACTCGTCAAGCACTACAAGGACAAAGAGCCGGAGTACGTCAAGCTGCTCGGCGAGATGCGGAAGGCCCGGCAGACGCTCGACGCGGCGGCGGTGAGCGTCGCGAAGGTGATGGTGATGGGCGACATGCCGAAGCCGCGCGACACGTTCATCCTCACCCGCGGCGACTACAGCAAGACGGAAGGCAAGGTCACGGCCGGGGTTCCCGCGAGTCTGCCCGTACTTCCCAAAGGCGCACCGCTGAACCGCCTCGCGCTCGCGCAGTGGATCGTTGCGAAAGAGAATCCGCTAACGGCACGGGTCGCGGTCAACCGCCTGTGGCAGACGTTCTTCGGCACCGGCCTCGTGAAAACCGGCGAGGACTTCGGCGTGCAGGGCGAACGGCCGAGCCACCCGGAACTGCTGGACTGGCTCGCGGTCGAGTTCGGCGCGAAGTGGGACACCAAGCACCTCGTTCGCCTGATCGTGACCAGCGCCACCTATCGCCAGAGCGCGAAGGTGACGCCGGAGTTGCTCGAGCGCGACCCCGACAACCGCCTGCTCGCGCGCGGGCCGCGCATGCGGATGCCGTCGTGGATGATTCGCGACCACGCGCTCGCCGCCAGCGGGCTGCTGACTCCGACCTACGGCGGCCCGTCGGTGCGCACCTACCAGCCGCCGGGCATCTGGGAGGAAGCGAGCTTCGGCAACAAGCGGTACGTTCAGGACAAGGGCGAGGCGCTGTACCGCCGCAGTCTGTACGTGTTCTGGCGGCGCATCATCGGCCCGACGATCTTCTTCGACACCGCGAACCGGCAGACGTGCAGCGTGAAGACCACGACCACCAACACGCCGCTCCACGCGCTCGTCACGCTGAACGAAACGACCTACGTCGAGGCCGCCCGCACGCTGGCGCAGCTCGCGCTGGAGAAGGGCGGGGCGACCGACGCGGAGCGCCTGAGTTTCGCGTTCCGCCGCGTCGTGTGCCGCAAGCCGACCGACGCCGAAGCGAAGGTGCTGACCGGCGCGCTGGAGAAGCAGCGCAAGCTGTTCGCTTCGGACAAAGCCGGCGCGCTGAAGTTGCTCAAGGTGGGCGACTCGCCTCGCAACGAAAAGCTGGATGCGACCGAGCACGCGGCGCTGGCATCT
>SXHE01000047.1 GCA_005773755.1 Planctomycetia bacterium | reverse complement strand
CGGCGAGTCTTCGAGCCGGGTGAGGGGGAGCCGAGCGAAGCAAGGGAGATACGCGGAACCGGATTCTGACGTTCAGCGCCCCCGCACCCGCCGGTCGCAAAGCCGACCGGCGACCTCTCCCCCATCACAGCATGGGGGAGAGGTGGAAGTATACGACTTTCGACCTTACGACCCGCGACTATGTCATACGCCCTGCAAACCCTGTGGCACGAGCGAGCGCGGTACGCTTCTGGCGTGCTGGCGGTGACGTTCTCCGCCGTCCTGATCGCGCTCCAGTGCGGGCTGATGTTGGGCCTGTTCAAGATCACCTCGATCCCCATCGACAACACCTCCGCGGACCTCTGGGTCGGCTCGACCGCGGTGCCGAGTGTGGACCTGGGGAAGCCGATCCCGCTTTCGTATCTCACCCGCGTGCAGGGCAAACCGGGCGTCACGAGCGTCGAACCGTACATCGCCAACTTCGCGAACTTCACCCGCGCCACCGGCGGCACGGAGTTGTGCTTCCTGCTCGCCAGCTATACCGACTACGGCGCGGCCGGGGCCGCGACGCTGCTCACCCGCGAGAAACTCGACGCGCTCACACTCCCCGACAGTATCATCGGGGACGAGTCCGACCTGAAGCGACTGGGGTTCCTGGACAGCCCCGACGGCAAAGCGAAGATCAACGGCAAAGAGGTGAAGCTGGTCGGTACTGTGAAGGGGCTGAAGAGCCTCGCGGCCCCGTGGGTCTTTTGTTCGCTGCACACGGCGCGGCACCTGCTGGGGTTCCTGCTGCCCCCGGACCACGTCACCTACCTGCTGGCGCGGTGCGAGTCGCCGGCGCGGGCGAAGGCGCTCGCGGCCGAACTGCGGGAGCAGCACGCGGCCGACATGGGCGCGTACACGGCCGAAGAGTTCTCGACCGGCTCGCGGCTGTACTGGCTGTTCCGCACGAAGGCCGGTATCGCCATCGGCTACGCCGCGCTCCTGGGCCTCGTGGTCGGCTCGGTCATCACCGCGCAGACGCTGTACTCCGCGACCGCCGCCAACGCCAAGGAGTTCGCCATCCTGCTCGCGCTGGGCATCCCGCGCTGGCGCATCTCACTGATGGTGCTGGCGCAATCGTTCTGGGTCGGCATCGTCGGCATCATCTTGTCGTACCCCGCGTGCCTGGCACTGAAGTACGCGGCCAAGCAGGTCGGCGCGGACGTCGATTTGCGTTGGGAGGTGCTGGCCGGCACCGCCGTCGTGACCGTCGGCATGGCGCTGATCTCCGGCCTGTTCGCCCTGCGCAGCGTTCGCCAGATCGAACCCATGACGTTGCTGCGGTGACGTGTAGCCGCGACCCGAAGGGGAGCGTGTAACGAGGGAGCCAAATGAGCCTGCCGTGGGCCGGAGCCAGTTCGACGCCGAGCCTCAGAGGTGTGAAGCTGATGCGCACCTTTGGCGACGGCACGACCCGGCGCGCGGCGCTCCAATCGGTCGACATCGACCTGTTCCCCGGTCAGATCGCGCTCCTGATGGGGCCGAGCGGCAGCGGCAAGTCCACGCTGCTCGCGGTGCTGTCCGGCCTGCTGGAGCCGGACAGTGGGCAGGTGCTCGCGGACGACGATGGCGTGCTGCGCGACGTGTGGCAGATGAGCAACAAGGAGCGCGAGCAATACCGGCGCAAACACGCCGGGTTCATCTTCCAGGGGTATAATCTCTTTCCGGCCCTCACCGCGCGCCAGCAATTGGAGATCGTGTTGAAGTGGGGCGCGGGTGCCAACAGCGGCGAAGCCAAGACCCGCGCCGACGAGATGCTCGACAAACTCGGACTGGCGAAGAACCGGCACAAGAAGCCGGCGCAGCTTTCGGGCGGCGAGAAACAGCGCGTCGCCATCGGCCGGGCGCTGGTGAAGAACCCCAGCTTCATGTTCGCCGACGAGCCGACCAGCGCGCTGGACTGGGAGAACGGCCAGAAGGTAATCGAGCTGCTGCGCGACGCGGCCCACCAGCGCGGCGCGTCGGTGCTGTGCGTGTCCCACGACCACCGCCTGCTGCCGTTCGTTGACGTGTACTATCACCTGGACGACGGCCGCCTCGAACGGCGCGGCCTGCCCTCGGAATAAGTGTCTCGTGTTTTGGTGTCGGTGCTTCGTTAGCCGCGAGCCGCGGGCGGGCGCGCCCAACCGGAGGAGTTCACCATGTTACGCAAGATGCGTCCGGTACTGATCGTGGTCGGGCTGTTGTTGCTGGTCGGCAGCATCGTCGGCGCGCGCAACCTGACCGGCAGCGGCGGCCCCGAAGCGAAGGCGAAGGGCGGCGACCCGGCCCCGCGCGCCACCGGCGGCCCCATCGTGCTGGGCCTCGTCGATACCGACCCGCCCCCGGTCCCCTACGGGCTGCCCCCCATCCTCCAGTCGGGCACCGTGGTGAAGGTGTTCGTCAAGGACGGCGACGAAGTCAAGGCGGGGCAAGAGCTGTACGCGTTCGACGACACCATCCCGAAGGCGAAGCTCGAGAGCGCAAAGGCCGCCGTCGAGTACGCCCGGACGAAGGTGGGCGAGGCCGCGCAACTGGTCGAGCAGCACAAGGCCGCGCTGAAACTGGCCGACGTGGGCATCAGCGCGGCCAAGCGCAAGGTCGAGATCGCGTACCGCACGCTGTACTTCGTCGATAAGGAGCTCGAAAAGTCGTACAAGGCCCTGGGGCACGCGAAAGAGATGTGGCCCGAACTGAAGCTCAGCAGCTTGGACCTGGTCAAGGCGACCGCGGACCACAACGTCGCCCAGAGCGAACAGGAAGTGGCCGAAGCCAAGAAGAAGCAACTCGAGGCGACGGACCCGGACGTGAAGAAGAAGGAGGCCGACGCCGCAGTCAAACAGGCCGAGGCCGTTCAGAAGGAGGCCGAGGCCGCAGTCAAGTTGTGCGTGGTGTGGGCGAAGATGCCGGGCGTCGTCGAGCAGGTGTCCATCGGGGCCGGTTCGACGATGGGCGTGAGCACCCGCGCCCCGGCCCTGTGGCTGATCCCGACCGGGGCGCGGGTGGTGCGCGCCGAGGTCGAGGCCGAGTTCGCCCACCGCGTCAGCCCGGCGCTGGAGGGTAAGACGGTCACCATCTACGACCACACCGACGCGAAGCTCACGTACAGCGGGATCGTCAAGCGCGTACCGCCCACATTCATGCTGAAGCGGGCCAGCACCGACAGCTTCCTGGGCGGCGACACGCGGGTCATCGAGGTGCTCGTCGAGGTGCCCGATCACGCCCCGGCCAACAAGCCCCCGCTGCGTGTCGGCCAGCGCGTGCGCGTGAACCTGGGGCAGTAATTGTTGTGGCGAGCGGGGGAGCGTGAGCCACCCCGAGTCAACGTGGAACACACCAACACGATCCACGTTGACACGGGGGGCTTACGCCCCCCGCTCGCCGCGCTGTCGCACTCGTTTCGCGCCTGTCACGCGATCACCTCCGCGGCCAACAGTTCGTTCCCGGTCGCGTTCCGATTGCTTTCGCCCGCGCGTCGGCGCGCGATGGACGCGCTGTACGCTTACATGCGCGTGACCGATGACCTCGCGGACGAACCCGGCGAACCCGGCGCGATTCGGGCCAAACTCGGGGCGTGGCGAGCGGGCCTGACGGCCGCGCTCGCGGGGCACTTCTCGCACCCCATTCACCCCGCGCTCGTCGCCACCGTGCGCCGCTACGCGATCCCTTCGCGGTTCCTGTTCGACGCCATCGACGGCATGGAGACCGACCTCGGCCCGGTGCGCATGGCGAGCTTCGCCGATCTGTACTCGTACTGCTACCGAGTGGCGTCCGCCGTCGGGCTGGCGTGCGTGCGGGTGTGGGGCACGCGCTCCGGTGTGACCGACGCAGACACCGACCCACCGGCCGAAGCCGCGGGCATCGCGTTCCAGCTCACCAACATCGTGCGCGACCTGGGCGAAGACCTGGCGCGCGACCGCATCTACCTGCCCGCGGACGAACTGGAATCGTTCGGGTGCCCGCCGGACTCGTGGCGCGATCCGGCCCGCGTCGACCGCTTCCGCAAGCTGATGCGGTTCCAGGTCGAACGCGCGCGCGGCTATTACCGCAAGGGTGCGGCGCTGGTGCCGCTGTTGACGCCCGACGGGCGCGCGATCTTTCATGTGATGTGCGGTGCGTACAGCCGGCTGCTGGACGAGATCGAGAACCGCGGGTACGACGTGTTCACGCGCCGCGTGCGCGTGCCGAAGTGGCGCAAGGCCGCCGCGGTCGCCAGCGGCTGGCTGGTGAAATGGGGCGTCCTGTAATGCGGATTGCGGATTGCGGATTGCGGATTGAAGACGCGGCGAACCGATTCGCCGACGAGCCTTCG
>SXHE01000046.1 GCA_005773755.1 Planctomycetia bacterium | reverse complement strand
GCTGACCCCAAGCTATCGGGTGTAACCGCTTCGCGGTACAGCAGGCGCATCGGTCTTTACGCCGAAGGCATTGCGCCCAATAGTTTGGGGTCAGCGAGGCTCTGCGAGCGCCACCCCAAGCGCGCTGACGCGCCAAGAGCGCTCACACTTCGACCCGCGGCGCGTTATGCTGGGAGTCGCACTTTCGACGAGGGTTCCCCATGCGCCCGACTTGCTGGTTCCTGTCGCTGGGTCTGTCGGTCGTTCTGGTTCTGTTCCGCGGCGACCTGCCGACGCCACCCGCGCCGCCCCTTCCCGACCTGCCGGCCGCGGACGAGCTGGAGTTGTTCGTGCGCGCCCCGGTGCCGCGCGACGGCGGCCGACCGAAGCGCGCGTTCGGGCCGCCGTCCACCTACCCGCGGTCGGCCGAAGCGGGCCGCGCGGTTGAGGTGCTGGACACAGCGTTCGCGCGGGTCTGGGACCAGGACGACCCCCGCGAGGACGCGGCCGAACTCGTGCAGGCGATGGTGAACATCGACGGCGCGAAAGGGTGTGACCGCGCCCGCGAGGTGATGACCAAGCTCCAGAAGTTGAAGCTCGATCCGCAGCGCCGCGTGGTGTGGCCGCGCCTGGCCGCGGCGGTCGCGGCGTGGGACATCCAACTTCGCGACGAACTGCTCTGGTGTGCCATCGCCGACGGCCAGCGCTCGCTGAAGCTCGATGTGATCTGGGCACCCGAAGTGTTCCCGCCGAACGTGACCCCGCTCGGCAATCCGCGAACGCTGCGCACCTTCGAGAAGCAATCGCTCGAATACGCCGTGCGGTTGTGGCAAGCGGTGCTCGAATACGCCCGCGACCGCGACGCCGGCCTGAACCAAGCGAGCGCGCTGTTCGCCGACGCGAAGGCGAAGGGCATGGTCGGCTTGGGCTGCCTCATCCGCGAGTACACTTACGACCTCGCCGACATACTCGCGGACCTCGACCCGGTGTTACTGCTCGCTGTGCTGCCGAAAGTGTGGAGCGAAGATCAGGTCGCGCAGTTCTGCTGCGGACACGCCACACACCACGGCAAGCGTGACGGGATCACCGGTAAGCTCATCAATTACGCGCTCGGGCGTGGTGTCGTCGGCCACCTCGCGGAAGTTGCCCCCTACTACGACACGACCGCTGCACTCGAACGGGCGCGCACTCTCCCGGTCGGCACGAACGACCACCGCACGCCGCGGTTCCGCGCGCTGTCGGTCCTTCTCGCGGCCCGTGCGTGGACCGACCCGGACGGAGCACTCGCCATCGCGGAATCGGAAAACCCGGGGCCGGTGCGGATCGATCTGATTCGTGCCGTCGGCGCGGTCTGGGCCAAGTTGCGACCGACCGAACTTGAGCCGATTACGAAGCACATCGAAGACATGCACAGCCGCCATTTGATCGTCAACGAAGCACGGGCCGAACTCGCTTGGCGCGCGCAAGGTAAGCCACCGCTCGACACATATCAGAAGTTGATGCTCGCGAAATGGGCGCACCAGAACGACCGGTTTCGCACGGGTCGGCATGAGCTAACCACGCGAACCGGCGCACACCCCGACGCTCTCCGCGTTCTTTCGAATCCCAACGATAGCGGCTGGCTCACGGGGGGAGAACGCCACATGCGACTCTACCAGGCGGCCGAAGTAGCGTTTCCTCAATCGGACATGTCCCACAAGTTTTGGGACGTGGTCGCCTTGTTTCCCATTTTTCACCAACCGGAGAGTGGCGAGACGCCGTATGTGATTTCCAACCTCGCGCACCACGGACAAATGATCGACGCCATCCTGAGACTGCGAAATGTGAAATCGGCCCGCTGGTACTGTCAGGCCGCTGTGATGGTTGCGCGGGAGGTGGCCGCGAGGCCGGGAACCGACTGAAGATTTCGAGCGCGAGAGAACAGGGGGCTCACGCCGGCCGTTCGCCGAAAGCGGCGCGCACTTCGGCCGCGCGGGGGTGGGTGAGCCAGTCGAGCGCGGTGCCGGTCGCTTCGCGCAGTTTTAGCCAGTCGATCAGGGGCGCGAAGGTGCCGCCGGCCAAGCCGTCGGCGATCAGCGCCGCACCCTGTGCCGCGTGTTTCACCCACGCGCCCGGCAGGTCGCCGGCGTAGTGCAACCGGAAGAAGCTTGTGGGCAATTCGCCCAGCGCCTGCTGCGTGAAATCGCCGTGCGTGCGGAACAGCGTGCCGCCGTAGTAGATGTCCTGAACGCCGTGGACGTTCAGCATCCCGTACACCGCCTTCGTGAACGACTCGCGGAACGCGGCCTTCGCGACCTCGCTATCGGCGATGTCGGCGATGCCGCCGCGGAACAGGTCGGCCTTCGCCAGCGGGGAGAGCAGGTACGCGGCTTCGCCGTCCCACGCACCGCCGCTCATCCCGCCCAGCATCCCGCACGTTCCGCCCAGGCCGTCCACGATCTGTTTGTCCTTCAACACGACCAGCGCCGTGAACGCGGAGCCGAACTCCGTCACAAGCGCCGGCTCGTCGCGGTTGTGCTGCGCGAGCGCCAGCGCCGCGACGCAGAGCTTGTCCGCGGTGCCGAGATCGACGCGGTTCAGTTTGCGGTGCGCGGGCACGGTGGGCAGGTGGATCACGCCCGGCAGGAACACGACCGGCAGGCCGCTGTCGCGCAGCGCGCGGACGGTCGCGGAGAACCCGCCGACACCCTTCGCGCCGCGCTCGTCGGGCCGCACCAGCGACATGAGATC
>SXHE01000469.1 GCA_005773755.1 Planctomycetia bacterium | reverse complement strand
GTGGCCGCACGCGGCGAACTCGATGCGGCGCACGTCGGGCAACCCGGCCGCGAGTTCGTCTTCGTACCGGCGCGGTACGATGCGGTCGCGGTCGCCACCGATCAGGAGCACCGGTGTGCGGACCGTCGGCAGCAGCGGGCGCAGGTCGAGTTTGTCTAGCATGGTGGCCCGGCGGCACGCGGCGGCGATGGGTGTCTCGCCGTTGTAGCGGAGCAGCAGGTCGCGCGCCAGCGGCGAGCACACGGCCCACGTCGCGGGGCACGCGCGACCCATCGCGAACCCGCGCATCGGCAGTTCGCTCAGCCGCCCGGCCCAGTATCGCCCCTGCCGCGCGCCGAGCCGCTCGTACCACCTCAGCGGCCGGCGGGGGAACGCGCTCTTCAATACGCACCGCGAGAACCGTTCCGGCCGCATCGCCAGCGCGCGCACCGCGACCGTCGTCCCAAACGAGGAGCCGAGCAGCGTGACTCGGTCGATTTTCAAGTGATCGAGGAGTGCGAACAGGTCGGCCGCGTAGTCGCGGTGTCGGTACGCGCCGAGCGCCGCGCCGTCGTCGGGGCCGTTGGGAAGTTCGTAAGCGATGCAGGTGAAGTGCGCCGCGAGCCGGTGCATGACCATCGCGAACCCGCGCACCGCGTCCGACAAGCCGTGAATGACGATGAGTGGCGGGCCTTCGCCCCAGACCGCGTACCGCATGGCGTAGCGGCCGGTGTGGAAGACGGCGCGCGCCGCGCCGCGGTCGAACGCCGCGAGCGCATCGCGGCAGGTGTCGTCGGTAACGTCAGGAAGGTTCGTCACAACCGATAGGCGGGTAGATGTGGGAAACTGAGCTGCTTGCGGCTTCGCGTGGTCCGCGCGAAGCCGCATGCGGCTCAGGGGCTATTTTTTCTTCGGTTCCGGTTCCTTCGTCACGATGCCGGGGCTGGCGTTGAACGCCTTGACCGTGCTGCCGTCGCTCACCTTCCACACCGCGACGCTGCCGTCGTAGCTGCCGCCGGCGACCAGCTCGCCGTCCGGCGAGAACGCGACCGTGTACACATAGTCCGTCAGCCCGGAGAGGGTCTTGCCGGCCGCGAGCGTGTCCGCGTTCCACAATCGCACGGTCTTGTCGGCGCTGGAGGTCGCCAGCATCGGCTGCTTCGGGTTGTACGCGATCTTGAACACCTCGTCGCCGTGCCCGGCGGCGTTGCGCACCTGCTTGCCCTCGCCGTTCGGCTTCCAAGTGCGGAGCTGCCGGTCCGCGCCCACGGAGAACCCGGCGCTGCCGTCGGCCTTCACCGCCACGCCGTACACGATGTTCTGGTGCTCGGGGAACGTCACGATGGACTGCTTCTCCTTCAAGTCCCAGACCTTTGCGGTCTTGTCGCGGCCGGCGGTCACGAGGTACTTGCCGTCGGCGGAGAGGCCGCAGCCCAGCACCCAGTCGGCGTGGTTCTCAACCGTTTGCGTGAGCGCGGCCTTGTCCAGCCCGGCGCTCAGGTCGAACACGCGCACCGCACGGTCGCAGCCCCCGGCCGCGAGCGTCTTGCCGTCCGCGGTGATCGCGAGGCACAGCACCGCGTCTTCCACGTCGAACAGGTGCTTCACCAGCACGGCCGTATCGTTCACGCCGTCGAGGATCTCGACGCCGCCCTCGTCCTTGCCCTTCGTGGCGATGTTGTAGACGCGCACGTCGCCCTCCTGACCGGGGCGACCGCCGGCGACGACCAGCTTACCGTCCGGCAGGAACGCGATGCCGTAGGCGCGCTCGGCTCGCGTATAGACGCGCTTGACGAGCTTCGCGGTGGCGATGTCCCACACGGTCAGTTCGTGGTGCCCGCCGACGACCAGTTGCTTGTTGTCCGGGGTAAAGCCGACCGCGTTCACGATGATCGCGAACGGGTACTTCGCCGGCGGCACCGGCGGCTTCCACCGCACGCGCAGCTCCTTCACGAGGTCGGCCTTCGCGTCGAGGCCGGCGTCCAACTTGGCCCCGTCCTTGATCCACTGGGCGATGATACCGGCCTTGTCCTTCGGCACCGCCTCGCCCTTGTCGCGGGGCGGCATCCGGCGCTGGTCGGCGGTCACGATCAGCGTGTGGAACTCGCTCATGTCGGGCTTGCCCGGCGCGACCGGGTCGCCGTTCGCGCCGCCCGCGCGAATCTTCTCGTAGCTGGTCATGTCGTACTTGCCGGACTTCTTCTTCGTGTCGTGGCACGCGAAGCAGTTCTCTTTCAGGATCGGGGCCACGTCGTTGATAAAGCTGACGGGCTTCGCCGGCTGTGCGGACGCGAGTTGTGGCGAGGCGAACAGCAGCGCGGCGGCGCAAGCGGTGCCCACGGTGTAACGGCAGCGGAGCATGGGAGGGTCTCGGAAAAGTGGCGGCAGGGCAGGATGAAAGAAGTCTACCGGACCGCGGGGCGCGGAGCAACAGCCGATTCCCGCGGCGCGTGTCTGGTCGTTCACCGTTCGAGCGCGTTGGCCCCCTGCTATCTGCACCAACGAATCACGAGCAGCGGCTCACGCCCCGCGCGCGCCCGGCGCGACCGTGTCGCCCAGCAGTTCGGTGCGCACCCGCTCGCGCTCGCGGTCGATCTGCTCCGGGGTCGCCCCCAGTTCGCGCAACACGGACTCGGCCAGCGCCAGCGCCACCTCGCCCTCGCCGGCGAACACCTGATCCGCGCCGGCCGCGCGCAGGCCGGGGCGCTCGCGCAGATACGCGGACCGGGCCACCACCCGCACCGCCGGGTTCAGCTCGCGCGCGGCCCGCACCACCTCCTCCGCGCCGGTCAGACCGGACGCGGCCAAGAAGATGGTCCCCGCGCGCGACAGCCCCGCGGCGCGGAGCGTTTCGGGGTGGTTCGCGTCGCCGTACACCGCCGGTATCCCCTCCGCGCGGAGCCGGCGCACCGTGTCCACGTTCATCTCGATGATCGTCGGCTCGATCCCGTTTTCGCGGAGCCAGCGCAGAGCAGCTTCGGTCACAGCCCCGGAGCGGGTCTCGTGCGGAACAACGGACTGGCTCAGCCAGTCCGTCGTACCCAGGGAGTTCCGTGCAGGCGCAGTCATTGAAGCCGCGTATCAGCGCCTGCGGACCGCGGGGATTGAACCGCCCAGCGCTGGGCGGCTGCAGCGCT
>SXHE01000468.1 GCA_005773755.1 Planctomycetia bacterium | reverse complement strand
GTGGCGAATCGAACAGCTTGTCCGCCGCGCTGTTCCATCCGTGTTTGCCATCCGCGCCCAGGTCCTTTGGTCGGACGTGCGACTCCCACAGTCCGTTGGCCTCGACGACGAAGATGAGCCGCGGCGGAGGCGCCTCGCCGCGTGCCTCGGCCGCCAGGGCTTTCAAGAACGGCTGGAGCACGACGGCCCCGGCCCCGAGCGTGACGCCCTTGAGCGTCGCCCGGCGGTCCAGTTGGTCCGGCGTGACCATCTTCGGTGTGTTGTCAGGAGTATTCATGGCTTAGTTTCGGGGTCTCGAGGGGGCGTCCGCCGGGGGAATTTCCAGGTGAGCCGCAAGGCCATGGGCAGGTCGTCAGAACGCCATCGGGATCACAGTTTCCATTTATCCGTTAGCCCAACGGCTCAAAATCCCGCGTCCATATTTCGAAAAACAGGATGAACTCCCCAGTTTCACTTCTCTTTGCCCGGCTCGTTCGGGAGGCCCGAGGGCGGGTACCGGGACACCGTCCCCCAGGCGATCTTCTGGAGGGCGGCGCTCTGGTCCGGGGCGATTCCCTTGTCGCGCTCGAGTTCCATGCCCGCGGGGGGCTTGTGGTACAGGGCGGCGAAGGCGCAGCAGTCCTGCAGGAGGGACCCGAGCCGCCCCTGGTGGGGCACGTCGTTGAACAGCTCCGATCGCTTGGTCACCCGGGGAACGTCCCCCCGACGACCATCCGGCGCATCTTCACGAAGGCGTCGCCCACGGGCACGACCCGCTGGCCGAGCTTGTTGTTGATCGCCCCGATCTTCTCCTCGACGGGCTTGCGGGCCTTGTCGAGCGCGGCCCGGAGGTCGGCGACCTTGACGGCGTCGCGGGCCGCGGGTTCGTTTTGTCCGGGTCGCCCTGGCCCATTCGTGGCACCGGGCGCGGGTCGGCCGGGCGGCCGCACGATTCCGGCCCGGCCGGGCCGAGCGGCGTCGGCAGCGGTTCGGGGCGCGGCCGCGTCATCAGCGCATCGCGGGGCGACGAACGGTCGGTCTGGTTCGATTCGGACCTGTCGCACCTCCTCGCGTGCGGGAAAGCAGTCCGTACGCCGGAACCCGCGTCACGCGAGCAACTTCGCCACGACCTTCCCGGCAACGTCGGTCAGTCGCATGTCGAGCCCTTGGTGGCGGAACGTCAGCTTCTTATGGTCGAGCCCGAACAGGTGCAGCAGCGTCGCGTGGAAGTCGTTCATGTGGACGCCGTCCTCCGCCACCTTCCAGCCGAGTTCGTCACTCGCGCCGTAAACTTGCCCGCCCTTGATGCCCCCGCCGGCGAGGAACACGCTGAACGCGTGCGGGTGGTGGTCACGGCCGGCGCTCGCCATGTTCCCCCCCTGCGTGATCGCGGTTCTTCCGAACTCGCTCACGCACGCCACCAGAGTCGAGTCGAGCGCGCCGCGCTGCTTGAGATCCTTCAGCAGCGTGGCGATGGGGCGGTCGATCTCGCGGCAGGCCTTCGGAACCTCGTCGGCGATGTTGCCGTGGTGGTCCCACTCGTGGTGCGTGACGGTCACGAACCGCACCCCGCGCTCGACCAGCCGCCGTGCAAGCAACAGACTGCGCCCGAACCCGCTCTCGCCGTACGCATCGAGGATCACTTTCGGCTCCTCCGCCAGGTCGCACAGTTCCGGGGCCGCCGTCTGCATCCGGTACGCCAGCTCGTAAGCCGCGATCTGCGCGTCGAGCTTCGGGTCCCCGGTCGCTTCCTTCTTGAGCGCGTTGAGGTCGCGGATCGCGTCGAGCTGTGCGCGGTGCATCTCGGGCGTGATGTCCCTCGGCGTGGCGAGGTCGAGGATCGGCGAACCCTTCCCGCGGAACAAGACCCCCTGGTGCGTAGCCGGGAGGAACCCGTTGCCCCACACGAGGCTCCGCGCCTTCGGCGACCGCCCGTTGAGCAGCACGACGTACCCGGGGAGATCCTTCGAGGCGCTACCGAGCCCATACGTGAGCCACGACCCGATCGTCGGGCGCCCGGGCTGGTCCTTCCCGGTGCAGAGCATCAGTTCGCCGGGGGCGTGGTCGAACGCGTCGTGGTGCATCGAGCGCACGAGCGTGAAGTCGTCGGCGCACGACCCGATCTCGGGCAGCAATTCCGACAGTTCCGTCCCGCACTTGCCGTAGCGCCGGAACTTCCACGGCGACCGCATGACCGGGGCGGAGTAGTTCGTCTGGCCGAGCCGCACGCCCTCGCGGAACGATTCGGGGATCGGCTTGCCGTGGAGCTTCGCGAGTTCCGGCTTCGGGTCGAACAGATCGACCTGGCTCGTGCCGCCGACCAGGAACACGAAGATCGCGCTCTTGGCGGTCGCTCTGAAGTGCGCGCCTTGCGAGCGGCCGGGTTTATCCCGGCTGTCTTCGGCGAGCCCATCCTGCGCGAGAAGAGAAGCAAGCGCGGCAACGCCCATTCCGCCCGCGGTGCGGGCGAGAAGCTGCCGTCTGTTGAAGAGAAAAGGCACGGCTACTCCCGCGTGGTGAACTCGTCGAGGTTGAGCATCGTCCGAGCGACCCCGAGCCACACCTGCTCGGCGGTCGCGCCGAGCTTCCGCTGGCGCGCGACGAGGTCCGTCAGCACCTTCAGCTCGCGGTCGGATGGCGGGCGAGAAAGACACAGCTCGAACGCCAACCGCAGCCGGGCCTCGTCGCCGGCGGCGGACTTCCGCAAACGGTCGCCAAGAGCCCGCGCGCACTCGACGAACACCGGGTCGTTGAGGAGCGCCAGCGCCTGGAGCGGGGTGACGCTGCGGTCGCGGCGAGGGCACGGGGCGTTCCCGTCGGCCCCGTCGAACACCAGCAGCGACGGATGCGGGAGCGTGCGCTGCACGTGAATGTAGACCCCGCGCCGGTGCCGGTCCGGGCCGGGCATCTTCAGCGACTCGCTCGTGAACTTCTGATCGAGCAGCCCGTCCGGGAATGGCGGCACGATGGACGGCCCCCCGAGTTTTGTGTTGAGCAGTCCGCTGACAGAAAGCGCGAGGTCACGGACGATCTCCGCTTCCACGCGGTAGCGGTTCTGCCGCCCGAACAGTTCGTTGCCCGGGTCGCGATCGTTCACCGGGCGATTCGATGACTGGCGGTAGGTTGCGGAGGTCACGATGAGGCGAATCAGCGCCTTGCGCGACCACTTCAGGCGCACGTATTCGGTCGCGAGCCAGTCGAGCAGTTCCGGGTGCGTCGGGCGCGTGCCGTTGAGCCCGAAGTTGTCCGGCGTCGGGACGAGGCCGACCCCGAACAGGTGCTGCCAGACGTGGTTGGCCGCGACCCGTGCCGTCAGCGGGTGCGCCGGGTCGAACAACCACCGGGCGAGATCGAGCCGGTCGGGAGTTCGGCCGCGGGCCTTCAAGGGCGGGAGGAACGCCGGCGTGCCGGGCGTCACCACCGGGCCCGGGCGGAGGAAGTTCCCGCGCAGGTGGACCCGGGTCTCGCGCGTCACCTCCTTCAGCGTCGGCGCCGTCTTCCCATCGGGCAGCTTCACCTCCGCGTTGTCGGTGCGGTTGAAGAACGCGTAGAGCGAGTAGTACTCGCGGTGCCCGATCGGGTCGTACTTGTGCGTGTGGCACTGCGCGCACCCGGCGGTGAGGCCCATCCAGACCATCGCGGTCGTGTCGGTCCGGTCCTTGACCGCGTAGGTGCGGAACTCTTCCTTGTCCCCGGACGCGGCGCTGTTCCAGAGTGTGTTGCGGTGGAACCCGGCCGCCACCTTCTGTTCG
Source organism: Planctomycetia bacterium (assembly GCA_005773755.1). Taxonomy (GTDB): domain Bacteria; phylum Planctomycetota; class Planctomycetia; order Gemmatales; family Gemmataceae; genus Gemmata. The sequence goes on along the minus strand of SXHE01000468.1, from coordinate 1,984 downwards.
GGCGTCGCGTTCGGGAGCAGATCACCGGCGAGTTGCTCGACCGAGAACTGGTCGAACGGCCGATCCGAGTTGACCGCGCCTATGACCCAATCGCGGAACCGCCAGGCATCGTGGCGCAGGTTGTCGTTCTCGTACCCGTCGCTCTCGGCGAACCGGGCGATGTCGAGCCAGTGCCGCCCCCACCGCTCGCCGAAGTGGTCGCTCGCCAGCAGCCGGTCGACCAGCTTCTCGTAGGCGTTCGGGGCCGGGTCGTCGAGGAACCGCTTCAGGTCCTCGGGCGCCGGCGGGAGCCCGGTCAGGTCGAGGTACAGCCGCCGCGCGAGCGTCCTCCCGTCAGCCGGCGGCGAGAGGGCCAACCCACTGTCGCTCAACTTCGCGACGACGAACCGGTCCACGTCATTGCGGATTGCGGATTGCGGATTGCGGATTTCAGGAACCGCGGGGCGCTTGAGCGGTCTGAACGCCCAGTGGTCCGCGGCGGGCTCCTTGCCGGCGAACTCGTCCGGCCAGGTCGCCCCCTGCTCGATCCACTTGCGGAGGGTCGCGACGTCCCCGTCCGCGAGGGGTTCGTCGGGCGGCATGCGCAGCTTCTCGTCCCGGGCAGTGACGCGCCTGAGCAGTTCGCCATCGAGCTTCCCGGGCACGACCGCGGGGCCGGTGTCGCCCCCGGCGAGCGCGCGGCGGCGCACGTCGAGCCGCAGCCCGCCCTCCTGCTTGCGCTCGCCGTGGCACCGGAAGCAGTTCTTCTGGAGGACCGGGCGCACGTCGCGGGCGAAGTCGGCGTCGCCCGCCGCGGCGCGGTCCGAAAGCACGAGCACAGCCAGTGCGGCGAGGAGGGTGCGAGTGGTCATCGGTCCGGTGTCGGGGAGTGCGGAGGCGGTCGGCGGGGCGGGGTTCGATGGCACGCTCGAATGTACCCGAGTGGCGCGCCGCGGTCACGCTATTCGTCCCCGACTTTGCCCGAAGGAGTTCCCTGTTTCACTTCTCTTTGCGCGGCTCTTTCGGGAGGCACGCGAGCGGGTACCCGGACACGGTCTCCCAGGCGATCTTCTGGAGGACGCCGCTCTGTTCCGGAGTGGTTTCCTTGTCGAGCTTGAGTTCCAGGCCCACGGGGGACTTGTGGTACAGGGCGGCGAAGACGCAATAGTCCTGGAGCAGCGACCCGAGCCGCCCCTGGTGGGGCATGTCGTCGTTGAACAGTTCCGATTGCTTCGTCACGCCGGGGAACGTCCCGTCGACGATCATCTGGCGCATCCTCACGAAGGCGTCGCCCACGGGGGCGATGAACACAACCCGTTGTCCCAGCTTCTTGTTGATCGCCCCGATCTTCTCCTCGACGGGCTTGCGGGCCTTGTCGAGTGCGGCCCGGAGGTCGGCGATCTTGACGGCGTCGCGGGCCGGGCCGTTCTTGCTGACGCCGAGCCCGTCGTGGACCATCCAGCCAGCCTGCCACAACACGCGGAAGCTCTTGTTGTGCGTGAAGCCGAACGCGGCGACCTCCCCGGCGATGTCGGTCTCGTGCCATCCGGAGTGCGTGTAGCTGAACACGTCGATCTTCCCCGCCTCCAGCCGCGCCTTCAGCGTCGCCCCCTCCCCGGACCCCTTCCTGGTGCCGTTGAGACAGCCCGGCAAGTACACGGGCCTGGGCTTCCCCTCGACGACCTCCGAGGGGGCGTAGTACTCGCTGCCCCTGATCCCCGCCGCGGCCTCCAAGGCGCGCAGCCTGCCGACGCTGAAACTCCAACTGTTCCCCTGGGGCTGGACGCGCAGCCCGGCCGGCACCTTGTCCTCGGCCGCGAGCGCGCCCACGAAGGGCCGGAGTACGACCGCCCCGGCCCCGAGGGTGACGCCCTTGAGCGCCGTGCGGCGGTCGAGTTGATCCGGCGGGACCATCTTCGGTGCGCTGTCGGGAATGTTCATCTCTTGCGCCCAGGAGTGGGGAAGGGTTACCAGCGGCCGTTCGTCGCGTGCGCTCAGAACAACT
>SXHE01000467.1 GCA_005773755.1 Planctomycetia bacterium | reverse complement strand
TCGAGCCGGGCGCGGTGAAGAGCGGCAACTACACCTTCAGCATCGGCACTGCGGGCGCGACATCGCTCGTGTTGCACACGGTTTACCTCCCGCTCGCGCTGCGCGGCGACGCGCCCAGTACGGTGGTCGTCACGGGCGGCACTCACAACGCGCACGCACCGTGCTACCACTTCCTCGAAACGACGTGGGCCGCGTACATGGCGCGGCTCGGCATCAAAATCGAACTGGAGATGCCGCGGCCCGGCTTCTACCCGCGCGGCGGCGGCGAGATTCGCTCTGTCGTGCATCCCTGTTCTCGCGTCAACGGCTTGTCGCTGCTGACGTGCCCGGAGCTGACCACCGCCGGCGGGTTCAGCGCGACCGCGGGGTTGCCAGAGTCCGTGAACAAGAAGCAGGCGCGGCGATTGAGTGTGCGGTTGAAGTCGCAGGGCGTCGAGTCGCACATCCCGACGGAAGAGTGGGAGGCCGCGAACCCCGGCAGCGTGGCCGCGGTGATCTTCCGGCAAGCGCCGGTGCCGCCGCTGTTCTTCGGGCTGGGCGAACGCGGTAAGCCGGCGGAAAGCGTGGCCGACGACGCGGCCGACGAAGCCATCGCGTTTCGCGACGCGAAGGCCCCCGTCGATCCGCACTCGGCCGATCAGCTCCTGTTGCCGCTGGCGTTCAGCGACGACGCGAGCGAGTACAAGGCGTCCGAAATCACCCGCCACACGACTACCAACGTAGACACTGTGCGCAAGTTCGTGGATCGTACCATTCAGGTTGAATCGGGCGTCGTGCGATTCGCCGCGCGGGTATAATGCGGCATCCCTTATCCGCCGCGTGCGGCTTCACGAAAGAGTCATGCAAGACCTGACGATGCAGATCGCGCAGATCGTGCCGTGCACCGAGGCCGAGGGGCCGGGGAAGCGGTTCGCGGTGTGGTTCCAGGGGTGCCCGCTGCGGTGCCCTGGGTGCTGCAACCCGGAGTTCCTCCCGTTCAAGGGCGGACACACCCGCACACTACGCGACTTGATTGATGAACTGACCCGCGCGCGGGATGAAAGCGGCGTCGAAGGGATCACCCTTATGGGCGGCGAGCCGACCTCACACGCCGCCGCGTCGCTCGCCCTCGCGCAAGCTTCCCGGCAACTGGGTTTGTCCGTGATGGTGTTCAGCGGGTACACCGTCGAAGAGCTGAACGCGCGGGGCGATGCCACCGTCGCGGAGCTGATCGCCACGACGGACATTTTGGTGGACGGGCCGTACATCCGCGAGCAGCCCGACACCGAGCGTCGATGGATCGGGTCGCGCAACCAGCGCATCCACTTCCTCACGCCGCGGTACTCGCTCGACGAGCAGTGGCGACAGAAGAACACGCTGGAGATTCGCGTCGATAAAGACGGCATCAGCGTCAATGGCTTTCCGGCCGCGGATGCAGTAGGCTTGTGGAAGGGGTGGCGACGGAAGAAGCCGCTCCCCACAGTGACGACTCAAAGCGTTGAGCACGCGCAAGGGACCGACACGAGATGACGCGCACCGCGGCACAACCTCCTCGCCCGCCAGAACCGGACGGGCCGCGGCAGGTGTCGAAGTTCGAGTTCAACCTGCTCCGCATCCTGCGGTTCCTTGTCGGCCATTTTCCCGCCGATCAGGGGCTGCAACTGGTGCGCACCGCGACCGCGCGGCCGGAGTGCCTGAGCGGGGGCGCGGTCGAGCTGGTGCGGGACCACCTCGGCAAAGCGTCGGTGCTGTTCCTGACCCGCGCCGGCGGCTGGCGGAACGACAAGTACCTGCGGAACAACCAGCCCGCGGCCGGGCGCGTGTGGGACCGCATCCCGCTCGACGAGCGCGCGCTGTCGTTCTCGCGCCCGGTCCTCGACTTCCTCCTCTGGCTCACCGCTGAGAAGGTTCACGAGACGAAGCAAGCGTGGGACGCGGCCCCGAAAGCGCTCACGCCGGCCGACGAGTTGTTCTTCTGCCTCGCGTTCGACGCCACCCGCGCCGACCCCGACGTGCTTAACGTGCTGCGGCGCAAGGACGCCTTCACGCGGAACCCGTTCTGCTGGATCGTGACGCCCGGCGACGTGGCCGACCCGGATGTGAACAAGCCGATCCCGCCCGACTTCGCTCCCCTGTTCACTGGCCAGCGCGCGGTCCTGCTGGAGTGCCTGCAGCGCTACCTCGAAGTGCGGTGGGTCCGCTCCGAGCGAGCGAAGGGGCAGGTCGGCGACTGGAAGAAGATGCGGCAGCAGGGCGTGGCCGAGTACGCGGCGCTGAACGGCTTCCTCAAGGCGGCGGAAGCCGCTCGTCGCACCGACCTTGCGCGGTTCGTGCTGCGAACCAACGCGGCCGTTCTTCAGTCCGATATGACGCCGGTGTTCTGGACCGGCGGGCTACAGGGCAGCGGGCCGGGCCGACTGGCCGACCGGCTCGAAACGCAGCGCGCCGCCCTCGCGGTCGCGCGGCAGATGGAAACGCTCGAAGCCTGGCAGGAGCGCGCCCGCTTCGTCGGCTACTTCGACGACGACTATCAAGCGAGCCAGTTGTGGAAGGGCGACTGGGAAGCGGCCGACGGCGACAACGTCGCGCGCCGCGCCCGCGCCGCGGTCGAGATGCTCGAACCGCTGCGCGGCCCGATCAGCGGCGGCCCGGTCACCGGCGGCGCGAACCCGAACGACAACACCGAAACGACGACGGGCTGATACACGACCTTCGTTCCCTGACCTACTGGAGCCGACCATGAGCCGCGCGTACCGCATTACCGTGAAAGAGTCCGAGACCCGCAACCTGAAGGCCGGGGACGAGATCTGCACTCAGCTCGAAATCCTCGAAATCCTCCCGCCCGAGGACATGGCGACGCTGCTGAAGGAAGAACTCAAGAAGCGCGGCTTCGAGGAGCAGGACGACGGCACGATGGTCCGCAAGGACGGCGAGTTGACCGTGAAGATCGACCCGTGCAGCGGCGAAGTCACGGTCAAAGCCGAGACCGAGGAGACCGTCAACCAAGAAGTGAAGCGCGAGGCCACCGGGTTCAACGACGTGGGGCCGAACGAGAAGAGCCTGCGCGAGAAGGTCAAGGACCAGCTCAAGCAAGACCTCGACAAGAAGTTCGATCAGGAGCAGTCGAAGCTCCAGGGCAAGGCGACCGAGGCGCTGGAGAAGCACCTGCAAGACCTGCAACCGGAAATCTCCGGCGTGGTGAACCAGGTCACCCGCGATGCGCTCAAGCAGAAGGCTCAGCAGATGGGCACCGTGAAGGAAGTGAGCGAGGACGCCGAAACCGGCTCGCTCACGATCAAGGTCGAGGTCTAGGCGAACGGGGGGCGTAAGCCCCCTGTTCGAGTGCGCCAACGAGTCGAGAAGATGAGAACAGGGGGCTTACGCCTCCCGCTCGCCAAGAGAACCCAATGAGCATCACCGTTACCGAAAAAGACCTGCCGACCAACCTCACGCCCCAAGAGGCGGTGGAGGCGGCGTACAGCGCCGAACTCGCGGAGGTCGCCAGCAAGCTCGTGCGCGGGCTGCCGGTCCTCATCGAGTGCGACAAGGAACTCGCGCCGTACCTGTTCATGAACGTGCGCGACCGGCTGCGCCAGCACAAGCTCCAGTGCATCTATCTCGACGGCCGCCAGCGCGAGCAGCAG
>SXHE01000466.1 GCA_005773755.1 Planctomycetia bacterium | reverse complement strand
GTGGATAATCGCCGACGGATCGGCGTGGTGAGCGTGGTGCTTGCCATCGGTCCCGCCGCCTCCTCCTTGGCTGCAACACCAGGTAGGGGAGGCGTTTCCTTTTCAACGGTCAAGCACCTTCCACACTGGGTGAACTCCAGGCTGGGAAACGAAAGCGGCCGACCCGCGAACGGATCGGCCGTTAGTTGTCGTGGTGTCGTATCCGTGTCGGACGGCTTAGTAGCGGTCGCCCCGGCCCCCGCCGCCCCCGCCGTAACCCCCACCGCCACCACCGTAGCCGCCGCCCCCGCCGCCGTAACCCCCACCGCCCCCGCGACGGCCCCCGCCACCACCGCCGCCGTAGCCGCCTCCACCACCGCCACGCGGGCGCTCTTCGCGCGGCTTGGCCTCGTTCACGGTGAGCCGGCGGCCCTGGTACTCGGCCCCGTTCATCGCGGCGACGGCCTCATCGGCCCCGCTCGACATCTCGACGAACCCGAACCCGCGGCTGCGGCCGGTCTCCCGGTCCTGGATCACCTGGGTTTTGGTGACCGTGCCGTACTGCCCGAACAGTTGCTCCAGGTCGGCCTGCGTCGTCGTAAACGGCAGGTTCCCCACGTACAGATTCTTCGTGGACATGACACCCCTCCCCGACGGGCTTCTTCACCGGCCCGACCGGGAACACCAATAGACCGGGCGCACCGGAGCGCCCGGGAAGACGTGTAGTGAACAGGCCACCGCCGGCCGGGGCGTCACCGTCGCGAAGGTATAGTTGGATCGCGTGGGGGCAACGACCGAACGAGCGGACGTAACGTGGAAGGGGCCAGCCCGATGAGCTTGGGAGCGCGTGCAAGGCAGTGGTGAACTGTCGCGAGGCTTCAAAGCAGATCCGCCGAGATACCAGACCGCGTAACGCGAAGACCTGTCCGAAATCTTCCTCACCTCCGAGGCCCGCCCCCGGAAGCTGACTTGACTATACGCGCTGTGGTGCGGAAAGATAGCCGAAATCCCAAGATTCTGCTGGCCGCGCCCGCCCTTGTCTTCTGTAGCCGGGGTCATTGACCCCGGTGCAATACGGCGCGCGTAGCTCCGGCCTCACTGAGGCCGGCTACAGAAGCGCGCCCCGAATTGGTAGAGTTGAAAAACTGTTGCACAAGAGCTTCGGGCCGAAGCGGGCGACTCGCGCGGCTGTTGCACAAGTTCACCCCTCACGCCGGCAGCGCGAGCTTCACCGGAACGGGCTTGCCGTCGCGGGTCACGGTGAGCGCCGCATCGCCCAGAGCGAGCGCGTCCCGCAGCGCGCGGCGCAGGCTTTCGGGGTCGGTTGGCTTCTTCGCCCCGACCGCCACCACCACATCGCCGACCTTCAGCCCGGCCTTCGCCGCCGCAGAGCCGGCTTTGACCGCGGTGAGTGCCACGACTTTGTCGGCGGCCTTCGCCTCGATGCCGATCCGGTGCAGCTCGAAAAAGGTGATGAAGCCGAGCGGATTCGGCTCGTTTTCTGTGATGGTGGGCTCGCCCCCCATCTCGCCGAACTTTGTCTGTGCCCGGATCGTGACCTTGCCCCCGGCGATCAGCGTCGCAAATGTGGTGCTGTCTCTGACGGTGATATTGCCCCGCGCCACGACAAAACTCATCGTGATGTAACTCCGGGCTTTCGGATTCTCGGTTTCAATCGTCACGTCACCATCACAGACAATTATACACCTGGACACTCCGCCGCACGCCACGTCACCGTTGGCGAACACTACCGTTTCTTGGATGACTGTTCGCGACTTCACGTTGCCGCGGGAGACAACAATACTTGAAGTGATCCCCGTAGGACACTCGACGCCAGGAGCCTGAATCGCCTCAGTAATGAAGAGACGTGGCGGGTCAGTCGTTCGTGGGTCCGGGCGTGTGTAGAACTCGTCGCGCCGCGTGAACTGGGGCGAGTAAAGCTCTTTGTAGTCGGAGTTGTCGCGGAACGTTGATGCGCACGAGGGCCTGCGGTCTCGCTTCAAGCCGGCCTTATCGACCAGTTGCCGGCCGAGTTCGATGGCCGGCTCCCACAACCGGTCGTCGTCGGCCTTGAGTTTCCAGTCCGCCGTCGCCGCGACGAACAGATCGACCTTGCCCACGTCCGCGAACCGAACCCCGCGCGGCAGTTTATTGGCGACCACGTTCCAGCGCATCGCCTGGATGACGCGCGCCGCCCGGTCGCGCCGGTCCAGGCCCGACGACTTCAACGCCGCCAGCAACTCCGGTGGGGGCGGGTCGAACGCCAGCGCGCTGAGCCGCGCTTCCGCCGCCTCGCGCTGAGCGAGGGGGCCGGTGCCGAGTTGTTCCACCAGTTCCGCAATTGGAATCGCCCGCGGTGCGGGCGCTTGCGGCGGGTCGGCGGAAGTCGCGAACAGACGCGCGAACACTAACAGGCTGATTGCCAAGACGACGCGCGACATCGGTGTGCCTCGGTGGGGTCGTGAGGACGCGCCGCCAACCGGGACGGCGTGTGCGACGCATTCGGTTACTCGTCGTACCAAATGTCGTCGATGTAGCTCACACCACCCGGCCCCATGAACCACTGTGTCCCTGTTGCCGCGAACACCCCGTCGCCCCAGTCCGCTTCATTCGTGTCGAACGTGGCACCGTCGAGCGTCAAAGACCCGCGACCGAGGTACAACCCGCCGCCCGCCGAACCGATCCCGGTCAGCGTGTTATGGGCGATCAGCGTGTTGCCCTTGAGCACGAGTGCGACGGAACCGCCCGCCTCGGCCCAGGCGACCGCGATCCCGCCGCCCTGCTCCGCGGCGGTGTTGCCGACCACCCAGGTGTTGTCGAGCGTGATCGCCGGGTTGATCCCGGTCGCCGGCACCTCGATCCAGACGCCGCCGCCGGACGTGACCGCACTGTTGGCAGCGATGGTCGAGTTGAAGAAACTGGCGGCCGTGACCCGCTCGCCGACGTATACGCCGCCGCCCCACCCGGTCGTGTTGCCTTCCACGTCGTTGTGGTGGATGTTCGAAGACACGACGTTCAGCGTGCCCTTCATCACCGCGACGCCGGCCCCCATGCTCCGGGCCTTGTTCCCGTAGATCGGGCAGTGGTCGAGTGTGACGCTGGCCCCGTTGCCTTCCCCGCCGTCCTGGATGTGCACCCCGCCGCCGGTGCCGGTGGACAGGTTGTTGTTGATCTTGGTGCGGTTGATGGTGGCCGTGGCGACCTGGTTGCCGACGAACACTCCACCGCCCAGAGCGGTGCTCGCCAGCCCCATGCCGAGGGGGTCGGGGGTGTTGGCCTCGTTCAGGTAGACGAACGTGTCCTCGATCAGCGCCGTACCCGCCCCGATGAACACGCCCCCGCCGCTGGCGGTGGCCTTGTTGTTGGCGACGTAGCCCACCCACACGTCGCCCTTCAGGATGCCGCGGATGGTCAGGTCGCCGTTGACGTACACCCCGCCGCCGCGCCCGATTGTTGTCGAAGGCGCACCCTTCGGCGATCAGTTTGGCGGCATACACCCCGCCGCCGTTATTGGCTCGGCTGTCCTTGACGACGCACTCCCGCAAGGTCAGGTCGCCGAGTGCGAGGATCGCGCCGCCGTTGTCGGCATCGCCGTTGAAGGTGGCCCCGCCGCCGTTGGTGAACGTCAGCCCGGCGATCTCGATGCGGGAGTTGTCATCACCGAACAGGAGCCGGAAGTCGCCTTCCGCCGCGTTGCGCGTCACCGTGACGTTCCGATCCTCCCCGTTGATGGACACCTTGACGTTCTGATCGACCACCAGCTGCCCGATCTTACCCAGCGCAATGGTCTCGTTTTTCATTCCTTCCGTGAACCTGATCTTGAGCAGTTCGTTCGGCGCGCCCATACTCTGTACGTTTACCCACCGGACTGCATCGCGCAGCGAGGTCTTGCCCTCGCCGGGGTTGTACTTATCGACTTCGGTGGACACGAGAATCGTCGGCAGTGGGGCGACGGGCAGCGGCGCGGGCGGCGCGTCTTGCAGCGGAACGGCGACGAAGCCCGCGGGCAGCGACGTGAGGCCGGGCGACGTCACGAATGCGTTGGTGAGCGCGAGGCCGGCCGGGATGGTTGTGAACCAGAAGTCGGCCGACTGGCCGATGCCCAGAAGCGGCGACGGGGGCGGAGGAGGCATCGGTGGGCCGCCAGGAGGAGGCGGGATGATCGTGCCGCCGGCCTGCCACGCGACGAGATCGGAGTCGCCCATGAACATGCCAACCGAACCCATCCAACCCGCGTTGTTGCCGACGTTCGACACCATCGTAACGTTGTGCGCGGGGAGCGCGAACGTGCCAATTCCGCTGGCGAACGAGTCGTTCGCGACGTGGTAGTTCCAGTGGTATTGGCCGAGGTAGCCCGGAACGTCGTCACGGACTGTCACAGTTACGTCTACGCCCGCTTGCCACTCGAAGGTGTTGCTGAAGATGGTCGCTGGCACCTCGCGCGATTCCAGCGCCTCAAAGCCGGAACCGAACCGCGGCCGCGCGGGTTTCCGAGAAACGCTCGCCGCCTTCGACTTGCGGAAGAATCCGAACATGAGACCCTCTGGGCTGGAAGTGAGGGACGGGGCCAGAACAGCACACCAGACTTGAAACTGGATGCATCGTAGCGCCCGCGTGTCGAACGGTCAAGGCGCTGACCAACTGGAGTTCACCCAGTGTGGAAGGTGCTTGACCGTTGAAAAGGAAACGCCTCCCCTACCTGGTGTTGCAGCCAAGGAGGAGGCGGCGGGACCG
>SXHE01000465.1 GCA_005773755.1 Planctomycetia bacterium | reverse complement strand
CTGCGCGTAGAAGATGCCGGTCGGCAGGCGCAGCAGCGTGTGAACGTCGCACGTCTTCAGCAGCGTCTGGCGCACCTTCTCGCCGGCCCCGCCCTCGAACAGCACGTTGTCCGGCACCACGATCCCGCACCGCCCGCCGACCTTCAGCAGCGTCAAGACGTGTTGCAGGAAGTTGAGCTGCTTGTTCTTCGTCGTGGCGACGAAGTCCTGGCGCTCGTAGGTGGTCTCGTCCTTCTCCGTCTCGCCCTCTTCGGTCATGGTCCCGATGCTCGACTTCTTGCCGAACGGCGGGTTGGTGAGGATCACGTCGAACCGGTCGCCGGGGTCTTTCCCCAGGCTGTCCTCGATCCGCACCGGCGACGGGTCCGCGTCCACGCCGTGCAGGTACAGGTTCATCACGCACAGCCGGGCCGTGTTCGGCACCAGTTCCCACCCGGTCGCGAACGCGGTGCGCAGGTGCCGCTTCTGGTCCTTGTCGAGTTCCTTCCCCTCGTGCTTCTGGACGTACTCGCGGGCCGCCAGCAGGAACCCGCCGGTGCCGCAGGCCGGGTCGCACACGGTGTCGCTCGCGGTCGGGCGCACGCAGTCCACAATCGCCTGAATGAGCGGGCGCGGGGTGAAGTATTGGCCCGCCCCCTTCGGCGACTCCTCGGCGCTCTTGGCGAGCAGCCCTTCGTAGATGTCGCCCTTCACGTCGGCTTCGAGACTGGTCCACGTTTCCGGTTCGATCAGGTTGCGGATCAGCCGGTACAGCAGCGCCGGGTTCTGGATGTCCGGGCGCGCTTTGAGGAAGATTTGCCCCAGCATCCCCGGCTTCTTGCCCAGTTCTTCGAGCGTGTGCCGGTAATGCACTTCGAGTTCGTCGCCCTCGCGCTTCATCAGGTTCGCCCAGTCGTAGGGCGCGGGAACGATGGGCTTGCGGTTGTGCGGCGGCTTGGTCAGTTCGTCGGCCATCTTGAGGAACAGCAGGAACGTGATCTGTTCCGTGTACGCCATGTACGAAAGCCCCACGTCGCGGAGGACGTGGGCGAAGTTCCAGGCCTTCGCGACAATCGAAGCGCTGTCGGTGCTCATGGGGTCAACTTACTCGCGGGATCGACCCATTCGAGGGCGATCCACTTTGGGGTAGCCATTAGCGGTCGTCCTTCATCAGCGCGTCGATTTGCTCGTCGGTCTCGTCACCGGGCCATTTGCCGAGGGCGGATCGGAAGCGGGCGGCGGACTCCGCGGATTCCGAGGGCGACAACGGCGAATCGCCCGCGCCGAGAACGAACGGCCCGCGAACCGGCAGCACCCCGTCGGCCGCGAGGGTGCCGTCGCGCGCCGCGACGCCCAGCACCAGCGCCTCGCAGGTGAGCAGCTTCCCCAAGCGGCGGAGCTGCGAGCCGGTCGCGGTGCCGGCCAGTTCCGTGCCGTCGGGCAGCGCGAGCGCGAACCGGCCGTCGGCGTACACCGCGGTCACGGTCCCTTCGATGCGGACGCGGGGAGCGCTGGCGGGCGGGGTCGGGTTCGCGGTCACGGGGCACCTCCGTTTCGGTTCAGGATACTCCATCGGCGGGCGGGGCCGAACCCCTTTTCGGCTTGCGCGCCGACGGTGCGGCCTCGGCGCGGCTCGCGCGCAGGCGCTCCAGCAGCGCGGACGCCGGCTCGTCGGTGGGGTCTTGCGGCACCAGCGCCCCGGCGAACGCCCGCTTCAGGATCGCCTGCCGCAGCCGGCCCGCCCGCGCCAGGTCCGCCACCACCTGACGCTCTACCGCCGAAGCCACCGACAACCGCTCCTCCACCTCCGACACGATCCGCTCTTGCTCCGCGAGTGGGGGAAGGTAGACCGCCGTCATCCGCAATTGGTCGAAACTGAGATGAGGGCGACCAGCACCGTAGATGTACCGCTTAAATTGCTTCTGCCCGTTCTCGGCCGAAGTCAGGTAGGCTTCGAGGTAGCGGCTGTAAGCAGGAGTCACGAGCCGAATCAGCGTTACGCTCTGGCAAACGTAATGCTCCGGCAACTCTTCGGGTACTCGGCACACGTCGCCTGTATTCGCGCCAACAATGGTAATCAGCAGATCGTCCGCGGCGACTTGGCTTCGGATTCGGTCGCGGTCATTTTCGGGAGGGTTCACAGCTTGTCGGAACGAAAGATCCAGACGCCCAGGACGGACGTTCTGCGCCATCAAGAAGGTGCCGCTTCCCGCCCCATAGTACTGCGACCAATCGCGTGAACCGCTTGTGATGACTGTGGCGAGTTGATCGAGGCTCGCCACCCCCCAACCTTCCGGCAGCGGCGGCAAAGTCGCGGTGTCGGGCGCGGCGGGTTCGGCGTACTTCGCCTGCCAGCCTTTAGGCGGGTTTTTGTCGGCCGCGGCGAACTTCGCGAGTTGGTCGGTTTCCCACTTCGCGCGGCGGTCGGCGAGGACGCGGGCCAGCAGCGCCGACGCCGGTTCCGCGTCGGGGTGGGCGGCGCGCCAGTCGGCCGTGAGCCGACCTTCGACCGCCGCGCGCAGCACCGACGCGCGATACCGCTTCAGGTTCGCCCGCACCCGCGTCAGCGCCGCGACCCCGGCGTCGAGGTCCGAGAACAACTCCTCCACCTTCGCCACAATCCGCCGCTGCTCCGCGAGGGGAGCGATGGGGATTTGAACACTCTTGATTTCGGATTGATTCAACCGCGGACGGCCAACGCCGTGAATAATCGTGGCAGTTCGGCGACGAACCGGATCAGAGTTGAGGGCGAAGCACAAGAACCGCGGGCAGAGGATGGCTGCGTTCGCCTTGAATCTGATGCAGTCAGCTTTCACGATGGCCGGTCCAACCCAATCCGGGACGATACAAGCACGGGGCAGCGTTTCACCAAGTGCCGCAATCACCAAATCGCCCGAACGGGCTTCGTGCTTCTTGAGAGATTGAAAATGCTGCTCCGAAATGTGCGCGTACTCGTCGCGAAAAAGCCCATCGCCAATGTTCTGCAAACGAAGAACGCGAGGACCGCTCTCGGTGTAGTGCTCCGACTTCAAGTTCGACCCGAATGGTCCGTCAGTAATCGCGTAAGGCTCGTCTGCGGCTAACTCGCCGAGCGCCGCCCACGCCCAGCCCTTCGGCAGTTCGTCCGTGTTCACGCCGTCGGGCATTGTGCTTTCCTTCGGGTTCGTTGGACGGGGCGTGCCTTCTGTAGCCGGGGTCTGTGACCCCGGTGCTAATCCTCTCGTGTAGCTCCGGCCTCCCAGAGGCCGGCTACAGAAGAAGGGCCTGAGGCCGGCTACAGAAACACCACCCACTGTGAGGCCG
>SXHE01000464.1 GCA_005773755.1 Planctomycetia bacterium | reverse complement strand
GGGGCCGGGCGGAACGTGTTGCTCGTCAGCGCCGGCTCGAACTTCGTCGTGTTCGTCTTGATGTTCACCGAGAAGTCCAGGCCCATGCGCTCGTAGAACGACTCGGCCAGCGACACGATCCGCACTTCGACCGCGACCGCGAGGTCTTGCAGCCGCCGCAGCGCTTCCAGCAGGTCTTGCACCTCGGTCACCACGTCGGCCGTCTGGTTCACGACGAGCGCGTGCCCGATGTCGTAGTACTCGATCTTGCCGGCCCCGCCGTGCCCGTCCCAGGTGAACGGCCGCACCATGCTGGTCACCAACTTGATGAGCTGCTCGTGCTTGCTGTTGTTGGCATAGGTCACGTTCGCCGACCCGCCCAGCGGGCTGGCGGTCTCCAGACGGTTGCCGCCCAACTGCGACGGCGACTGCTGGATGCCGGGCGAGCTGGCGAACTGGCCCGGCAGCGACGGCGACCCCGTCGGTTGCCCAGCGCCCAGGCCGTGCGTCGGCAGGTGCGGCGTGCCGCCGGCCCCGGTGTTCAACCCCTGCACCACCAGCTTGCCGCTGGACAGCGGGGTCGCCTGTAGCATCTTGTCGAAGTTCGTGTAGTCGGGCAGCGCGAAGTTCGGCACCGGCGTTACGAGGTCGGCCACCGAGAACACCTTCGTCACCATCCGCCCCTTGGACTTCTTCGTGGTCGTCACGATCACCATGTCGCGCTCGATCACGTAGCTCAGCCCGGCCTGATCGAGCGTGAACGCGAGGATGTTCTTCGTCGCGACCGGGGTGCCGCCGCTCACGGTGACCGGGCGCACTTCGCTGATGTTCTCGTCCGCGAGGGCGCGGCGGTCGATCTCCAGCGGCAGCCCGGTCAGGGTGCGCAGGTTGCCGATGGCCTGGTCGAGCGGGGTCTGGGTGAACTCGATGGTGATGGGCTTCTCCATCTTCAGCTCGATCTCGAACTCGGCCGGCGTGCGGCTCTTCTGGAACACGTCGTTGCCCGACCCGCGCTGGCGCGACCGCATGAGCGCGTCGAGCTTGATCGCGACCGGGTCTTCGGCCGTGACGAGCGGCCCGATCTTCTCGTTGTCGTCCATCCCGTACTTGAAGAACTTCTCGCGGTCGGCCTTGATCTGCTCGGCCTCTTTCACGCGGCGCGTGAGCTTCGCCATCTCGTACATCGCGCCGACGGCCGGGTCGTCCGGGTTGAGCTGCTTGGTCTGGAGCGCGACCCGCTCGGCCCCGGCGAAGTCGCCCTTCTTCACGAGGTCGTGGTAGTGGCGCATGTTCGCGGCCACGTCCTTCTTGCGATCCTCCTCCGCGACGCCGCGGTTGGTGATCTGCTCCTTCGCGTCGCGCTTCTCCTTGCTCTGGCGCGCCAGAGCGTCGGCCTGGCCCTTCATCATCTGGAACGTCTGGAGCCGGCCCTCGACCGGGCGGAGCAGACGACCGATGCTGGCGGTGTCCAGCCCGCTGGCCCGGACCCGGTTGGAGTACTCGACCAGCATCTGCATGGCGAGGTCGGTCTCGCCGCGGCCGAACGCGGCCTGCGCGTCGGCCTGGGCCTTCAGCCCCTCGCTGCGGAGCTTCTGGAACTGGACCGAGCGCAGCGCGTCGGCGGTACTTGCGCCGTTGTCGGTGACGCGCGCCGTACCCGGCGGGTTGGTCAGGTCGCCCGGCCCCGGCAGCGGTACCTTGTCGATCGGCTGCGTGCCGCCGACGGTCGCGATGTCGCTCATGCCCAGCTTCGCCAACTCGGTGCGGCACGACGCCAGCATCTCCGAGCGGGACGCCTGTGCGTCCTTCGTCAGCAGGTTGGCGTCGACCAGCACGAGCACGCCGACGGCCCGCTGGTAGTCCTTCTGGTCGTAGGCGAGCTTGGCGTTCTTCACCGACTCGGCGGCGACGCGCTGCTTGCGCGCGAACCGCTCGGTGTCGATGCTGTTGAGCAGCCCGCGGGCCTCGTTCTGCATCCCGAGGTTGTGGGCCTGGCGCGCCAGCCGCTCGGCGGTCTCGAACTCGCCGGCCTTGAACTCGTAGGCCGCTTGCGCGAGCAGTTGCTTGCCGTCGGCGATGCCGGTGGGCGCGCCGGGCTTGCCGCCGTTGTACACGGTCGCGGTGCCGGGCGGGACGGTCGGCGCGGTGCCGCCGGGCGGGCCGGCGGGAATCAGGTGTTCCGGCGCGCCGGGGATGGCGGCGATGCCGCTGGCCGGCGCGGTGCCGAACGTGCCGTTCGACGCGATGTACAGCGCGGCCTTCGCCTCATCGACGGGCTTGGAGTACAGGCCCAGCGTCCCGGCAATGGTGCCCGCGCTGGTGAGGCAGACGTTGGCCTTCACATAGTCGCGGCGTGTGACGAACGCCTGCGCGTCGCGCAGGTACTTGTCCATCGTCGCCGCGCCGCGGGTGTTCAGCTCCTGGAGCGCGAAGCCGGGGGCGTACTCGCCGGGGGCGAAGCTCGCACCGAGCTTGTCGGCTTCGAGGTAGCGGGACTTCGCGCTGGCGAAGTTGCCCTGATCGGCGAGCGCCCGGCCCTCGGCCATGAGCTTCAGCGCGCCTTGCTTCTTGGCGTCCGCGCCGCCGGTGAAGCCGGTCTGGGCGACGCCGCCGGGGTTGGTGCCGGGCCGCGTGGCAACCTGGTTGGCCGGGGTCACCGGCGGGCGCGTCGCGGCAACCTTGATCTTGCCGCGGGCGTCGGTCAGCTCTTTCACCAGCTTGTCGGCCCGGTCGCCCATGTCCCAGGCGGAGTACGGCCCGTGGAGCTGGTCGGCCTTGCGGGCCATCTGGAGCGCGGAGTCCAGGTTGTAGGCGCGCTCGGCCTCGTTCGCGGCGGGCTTTGCGGCAAGCGCCTTGGCCTGCTTCACCATCGTATCGGCCTGCACCTTGTCGGCTTTGGCCTTCGCGCTCGCGATGTCCTTGCGGAGCGCGGCGGGCGTGTCGTCGAACAGCCCCCACTTCGCGCCGGGGTTGTTGGCCTCGGCCGCTTGCGCGAGGTCTTGGGCATCGGCGAACCGCCCGTCGGCGAGCGCCTTGCGCCCGTCCTTGAGGAGCTGCTTCGAGTCGCCCGCCGCCGGCCCCGCGGCCGGTGTGCGGCCGGCCGTACTCGCGGCTGGGCCGCCGGGCATGATCCCGGCGGCGCTGTTCTTACCGAACTGGGCGTGGACGACAGCAACCGAGCCGCCGGCCAGTACCGGAACCAGCAGCAGGTTGGCCGCCACCCGCTTCCAGTTCCACTTCTTAGTCTGGAACACCAATGGCCTCCTTACCCCGCGCTGGAAGACTGGTCGCGCCGACGTGCCCCTGTCGCCGCGCGGTATTACCCGCGAGGCGGCTCGGCCGGTGCGTGCGCCGAAAACCGCCCCAGCGGCCCCGGCTACCGTCTCCGTGGGGCGTCGTGCCCCGCGTCAAGAGTGTGTGAGAAAGCGGGGCGGGTATAACCCCACCATTCCGGGGCGTCAACAGGTTTGATTCAAGTTTTCGGGGCCGAACGCGCGTGAAACTGGGCGCTTGCCGAGGTGATGGGAAGGGGGCTGAAAATGGGGTAGGCCGCTCGCCGGGCGATGAGGCACTTTTGGGATCGGTGTGTCGTTTCGCGCCGGAGTCTTCGCCCTCCCTTGCGGAGGAGGGCGAAAACACATGCCGCTATGTGAGCACTGAAGCGGTACTAGATCAGCCCGTG
>SXHE01000463.1 GCA_005773755.1 Planctomycetia bacterium | reverse complement strand
CTCGTGGTCCGGTCACTCCGTGACCGGTCTTCGGACCCCGGCCCCGGCGTGACCGGACCACAACCGACTTACGCCAGCACTGCCTTGATCGGTGCGCCGTCAGCGTAGAGCATGTGCGGGCGGTTCAGACGGTCGCGGATCGTCGTGTCCGAGCCGACGCCGCACAGGTGGTAGACGGTCGCGAGCACGTCCTGCGGCGACGCCGGCGCGTCGGTCACATACGCCGCGATCTTGTCGCTGCGGCCGTGGACGACGCCGGGCTTCACGCCCGCCCCGGCGAAGAGTGCGCAGTACGAACCGACCCAGTGATCGCGCCCGGCGCGGCTGTTCACCTGCGGGGTGCGGCCCATCTCGCTCAGGCACACGACCAGCGTTTCGTCCATCAGCCCGCGGTCTTCGAGATCGTCCAACAGCGCGGACAGCGCGCGGTCGAGACCCGGCAGCAGCCAGCCCTGGCACGCCTTGAAGTGGTCCCAGTGCGTGTCCCAGCCGAGCGTCGCGATGTCCTGACTCTCCTTCGTGCAGTCCCACATCGCGGTGACGAGCGGCACACCGGCTTCGACCAAGCGCCGCGACAGCAGCACGCTCTGGCCGAACAGGTTCCAGCCGTAGGCGTCGCGGAGCTTGCGCGGTTCGGCCGACACATCGAGCGCGCGCCGGAACCTCTCGGAGGTGATGACGCCGAGGGCGCGCTTGCGCGAGTCGTCGAAGCCGTCCAGCGCGGCCGAGGCCATCAGTGACCCGCGCTTCGCGTCCAGTTGCTGAACGAGGCTCGCGCGCGTGCTGAGTTGGTCGAGGGTGACGCCCGCGGCGAGGTCCGCGCCCGGCGGGGCGAACTTCAGCGATTCGGGTTTCACGCCGTTGGGGTTGAACAGCAGCTCGCCATTGTTGCCGACGCGCGTGCATACGGGGTCGAACTTCGCGCCGAGGAACCCGCCGTACGGCCCGGTGCGAGTGTACCCTTCGAGCAGTCCCAATCGATTGGGCACGCACACGTTGTTCGGGATCGCGCCGCCCGGCAGTTCGCCCCCGCGCCCGCGAACGTGCTCCAGCGCCGACATGAAGTACGGCCAGTCGTGCGGGATGCCGGGGTTGATGCCCTTCACCGCGGTGCCGCCAATGGTCGCGTGCTTGCCCGTGAGGACATGACTCGTGTTGTGGTTCGCGTCGTCACTATGGACGGAGCGGACGACCGCAACCTTGTCCATGCGGGTCGCGAGGCGCGGCAGCAGTTCGCACACCGGGTAGCCCGGCAGCGCGGACGCCACCGCCTTGTACGGCCCGCGGATCTCGGCCGGCGCGCCCGGCTTCATGTCGAAGGTTTCGAGCTGACTCCAGCCGCCGAAGAGGAACAGGCAGATGACCGATTTCGCTTTGGGCGGCGTGCGCGGCGCACCAACGGCGTTGAAGCCGCCGAGCAACCCGAACCCGCCGGCGGCGAGCAGGTCGCGCCGGCTGACACCGGCACACGAGCGCTTCGGGTTTCCGAGGACGCGAAACACGGCGGGCTTCCCAGGGAGGATGGGAGCGGCGGGATCACACAAGAGTACCCGCACCGCGGGGCCGAAGTCCAGCGCCGGTTCAGCTCTTGCCCTTCCGCGCGCGCTTCGGAGCCGGTGCCACCACGACATCGGGGTCCGCGTCGAGCGCACCGGCGAGCACCGCGGCCCGGCGCGCGGCGGGCAACTTGCCGAACGCGGCGACAATCGCTTCTTCCACGACGCGCCGCTCGGTCGAGTAGCCGACCCAGAGCACGTCGCCGCGGGTGTTATAGGTCGGTTCGACCAGCGCGATCCAATCGACCGGTAGCAGGTTCGCGACGGTCGCGATGGCCGCGTGGTGGGTCATCACGCCGGCCTTGCCGCAGTGGTAGTACCAGTTGTGGGTGACGTTGTCGCGCAGGTCCTGTAGCGGGTACAGCCGGTTCGCGCCCAGCGCGCGGTAGCCCTCCGCGCGCGGGTCGTCGCGCTCTTGCAGCCAGTCCGCGAACACGAGCCGCGTCTGGTGGTCGTCCGGGTTCGCGTCGAGCGCGCCCTGGAAGTCATCTTCAGTAGTCACGGCTCACCCTAGCGCAACTTCACTTCCGTTCGAGCGGTAGGCAGAAGTTGACGTGTAGGCTGTCGCCGCCGCCGAAGTTGAGCGAGAAATCGCCGAACACGGTCACAGTCTGGCCCACCTCGTACTGCCCCGACACGTCGTTGTCGAACGCGGTGAACCCGCACTCGACGGTGATTTTGTTCCCCGTCTTCAGTACGAGTCCCACCGCCTTGAATTCGTTGACGTTCTTGGACGCCACCTCGCCGGTAATCACCATGTGCTTCTTGTCGTACTTCTTGACCGTCGCTTCGGGGTCGGCGGCGTACTCCTTCGCCAGATCGGTGGCCGGGATCCGCACCGCGGCGTACTTGCCGGTTTCGATGAACACGCAGTACAGCAACCGCGGCGCGAGAACGGATTCGGCCCACCGCCCCTTGAGCCGCACTTTTTGGCCTCGCGCGAAGCTGGCCCACGGCTGCGCGTCGGCGGTGAAGCACATCACTCCCAGCAGTTGCCCCTCGACGTTCAGACTCACGAACGCCTCACCGCCAGCGTTGCGCGAGGCGTCATCGACGGTCCCGCTCAACTCGATCACCTTCCCGTCGAACGCCGGGTCGTCGGCCCGGCGGTGGTACTCCTCGGCGGTCATCCGAAAGGCTGGTTCCGTGTTGCTGACCTCCGCGATCCTATCAGGAGCCGGCGGGGGCGACTTCGCGCACCCGATGAGAGCGAGCGCGACGAGAGTGGGCATGATGGTACGCATGGGTGTTCCTCGTTTTGCTCTCATTCTACGACACCGGCCGTTATTCCGGCTTCCCAACCCCCAGTGCGTCGGCGATGCGGTTGATGTAATTGAAGTACGCGGCGATCATCGTGATTTGCAAGATGCCGGTGTCGTCGAACCCGACCGCACGCAGCGCGTCCAGGTCGGCGCGCGTGTGCTTGTACGGGGCGCGCGTGAGCTTGACCGCGAAGTCGAGCATGGCCCGGTCCGCGGGGGATACGTGCGCTGTTGTGTGGTCCGACCGCAACGCGGCGGCGAGTTCGTCGTCGAGGCTGGCCCGGCGCAAGAACTCGATGTGGCTCTCCGTTCAGTAGAAGCACGCGTTCTGCGCGGACACAACGGACGCGATCATCTCGTGCTGCCGCCGCGTGAGCGGCAGGTGTGGGGCCATCATCACCGCGAGGCCGGCCATCATGTGCCGCATCGCTTCCGGCACAAGACTGTGTGCCTGCGTCACGCCCTCGGTGGTGCCGTCGGCACGCGCGACCGCGGGCACGGGCGGGCCGTACTCCGCGGGGTACAGCGCGTAGATCGCCTCGTAGATCGCCCGCAGTTCCGGCGGGGCGTGCTCGTAAGGCGTGTTCGCAATCCACATGACGCGCCCTCGTGGGTACTGATAGAGTAGCCGTGTTTTTCGTCTTCACACTCGCGAAGCCGCGAGCGGCTTTGGAGGTTCCCATGCGAATCGTACCCTGCGCCGCCATTATCTTACTCGCGATGCTGGTCCGCGGGTCGCTGCTGACCGCGGACGACAAGCCGCCGGCGCGGGTCGAATTCACGCGCCTGATCGCGCACTGGGCCGAGTACGCGGACGACGACTACCTGAAGTTCGTCGAGGACGCGAAGCCGGACGTGTGCCAGATCGGGTTCTACGGCGGGCACTTCTACAGCCTCGCGCACACGAAGGAGTACAAGGGCTACCCGGCCCACTTCCCGGTGCAGGGGCTGAAGGAGTGCGGGAAGTGGTTCGAGGACCGCAACGCCGCGATCCACAAGCGCGGCGCGAAAGTGGTCGGCCACTTCAACGTGACCTTCCTCGTCGGCGAACCGGACGGCAAGAACGGCCCGGAAGGGTTCTTCAAGTTCTACCGCGAACTGTGGGACGAAAAGGAACTGGGCCCGAAGCCGGTCAAAGACCCGCTCGACCTGATCGCCAAGAACGCCGACGGCACGCCAATGGCCTCGAAGCAGTACAGCATCGGCCAGATGCGCGAGTTCACCGCGTGCCTCAGCAACCCCCACTGGCGCACGGTACTGAAGGCGTGGGCGAAGCGCGCGATTGATCGGGGCTGCGACGGTCTCATCGCCAACTACTTCTACCGCCACACCTGCCTGTGCGAGCACTGCGTGAAGGGCTTCCGCGACTACCTCGGCACGCGCTTCAAGTCGGAAGAACTGAAAGACAAGTTCGGCATCGCGGACCTAAAGGCGCACAAGTTCACGGAGATCGTCGGCTGGCACAACCCGAAGGACTCGACGCCGTTCCGCCGCGAGCAACTGCGCTGGTCGCAGATCATGTGCAAGGAGGCGTTCGACGAGGTGTTCGTGAAGTACGCGAAGGGGCTGAAGCCGGGGTTCATCGTCGGGCAGTGGAACCACCTCGGCGACTTCGGCCAGATCAGCGGCGACGAGCGGTGCATGTTGCCAAGCGACAAGTGGGGCAAGGACGAGGATTACCTCTGGTACAGCACGGGCGGGGCCGCGTGTTTCACCGACCTCGCCAACGGCTTCCTCGGCGAAGGCACGCTTCAAGCGCGATACATTCGCGGGGCGTTCGACGACAAGCCGTACACGCTGGGCAAGTACGAATCGACGCGCATCCGCGTCGCCATCGCGGAGCTGGCCGCCAATGGCGGCGCGCCGATGGGCTTCTACACGCGGTTCAAAGACCCCGAAGCGCGCAAGGAGATCGTCCGCTACTACAGCTTCCTGGCGAAGTACGACGACCTGTACCGCGCGAACCGGCCGCACGCGGAAGTGCTGCTACTGTTCCCTCGGAAAGACGTTCACAACGGCAAAGTGGAAGCCGTTGATTCGTTCAAGAAGGTCGGCAAGGAAATGCTCGACCTGCACATCCTGTTCGACGTGCGGGCAGATGACGACATTGCAGCGAGGGAGATGTTCGTGTACCCAGTCGTGAACCCCGCGCTGCCCGTACTCCTCCATATGCAAGGCAAGAGCAAGTTCGACGCGCCGAAGACGGTGCGCGTGTCGGCGAGCGTGCCGGCGAAGGGCGGCGAGGTCACGCTACACTTCGTCAACTACAACCGTACCGAGCCGAAGGAACCGAAAAGCCCCGGCGGCGGGATCAAGGACGAGAAACCCATCGCCGCCGAGGGCGTGAAGGCCGACTTCGTGCTGCCAAAGGACGCGAAAGTGAAGAAGGTGCTCTTCGCCACGCCGGAGGGCGAGGAGCAAGAGTTGAAGTTCGAGGCGAAGGACGGGCGCGTGAAGTTCGACGTGCCCAAGTTCTTGGTGTATGCGATTGCAAGGGTGCAACTCGACAAGTAGCTCGCGCGCCACGTTTAGCGTTCGTTCCGAAGGGACGGTACGCCTGTCTCCCTTCGGGACGAACGCTAAACGTGCGCATCTCTCCTGCTACACTGACTGAACAGCAGAACCAACAGGAGTGGGACATGGAAACGATCAGCGTCGCCGACGCGCGCAAGGCCGAGGCCGTGGGCAAGCAGGTGCGCCTGCGTGGGTGGGTGCGGACCCGGCGCGACAGCAAGGGCGGGTTCAGCTTCATCGAACTGAACGACGGCTCCTGTCAGGGCAACGTGCAGGTCGTCGCGCCGGGCGATCTCGCCAACTACGAAGCCGTGGTGAAGAAGTTGCCCACCGGGGCGAGCGTGAGCATCGACGGCGAAGTGAAGGCGTCGCCGGCGAAGGGGCAGGCCACCGAAGTGCTGGCGTCGAAGGTCGAGCTGCTAGGCGACGCGAACGTGGACACGTTCCCGCTTCAGAAGAAGGGCCACAGCTTCGAGTTCCTCCGCGGCATCGCGCACCTGCGGCCCCGCACGAACACCTTCGGTGCGGTCGCGCGCCTGCGGCATCAGGTGTCGATGTCCATTCACCAGTTCTTCCACGAACGCGGGTTCTACTACGTCCACACGCCGGTCATCACCGCCAGCGACTGCGAGGGCGCGGGCGCGATGTTTCGCGTGTCCACCATCGACCCGGCCGCGCCGCCGAAGGCCGAGGGGAAGATCGACTACAAGCAGGACTTCTTCGGCAAGCCCGCGTACCTGACCGTGAGCGGCCAACTTCAAGGCGAAGCGTTCGCGTGCGCGCTGGGGAAGATTTACACCTTCGGCCCCACGTTCCGCGCCGAGAACTCGAACACCCCGCGACACCTCGCCGAGTTCTGGATGATCGAACCGGAGATGGCCTTCTACGAGCTGACCGACAACATGGATTTGGCCGAGGCGTTCCTCAAGCGCATCATCACCGACGCGCTGAAGCACTGCATGGAAGACCTGAAGTTCTTCGCGGAGCGGCTCGACAACAACAAGGAGCTGTTCACCAAACTGGAGAACGTGTTGAACAACCCGTTCAAGCGCGTCTCGTACACCGAGGGCGTGGACATCCTGCTCAAGAGCGGCAAGACGTGGGAGTACCCGGTGACGTGGGGCGTGGACCTTCAGAGCGAGCACGAGCGCTACCTTGCGGAGCAGCACTTCAAGTGCCCGGTGATCCTGTACGACTACCCGCGCACGCTG
>SXHE01000462.1 GCA_005773755.1 Planctomycetia bacterium | reverse complement strand
GGTCGCGTTGATGACCGGGCGCAGCGCGGTCACAGCATGCGCGTCGAGCGAAGCGACGACCTGCGCCGCGAGCGCTTCAACGGTGACCGGGGCCGATTCGCCGGAGGTGAGTTTGGCGCGAAGGGAATCGAGCGCGTGCCGCGCGGCCTCAACAACAACCGAGTGCGGGTGCCGCTCGCGCGCCGCGACCAGATCGCCCGCGTCGAGCAGTTTCGTCATCGACGGCAAATCGCGGAAGGGGTTGCTCATACGGGCCTATCGTAGCCGCTCGCGGGGGGCTAGTCTTCCGCTGTCGGCCCGGCGTTCAGCACGCGGATGATCTCGTCGGCCCGGAAACCCTTCTCGACCATCGCCTGTTTGAGCGAAGCGTTGGAGTGCGCGACCCGGTACTTGCGCCACTGCTCCGTGACCGTGGCGACGATGAGCCACAGCGCGCCGCCCCCGAACATGAACGTGACGAACAGTATCGCGACCAGGTCTTTGGCGATCGCGTCTTCGATGGTCATACGGCCCTCCCGGTGGGAAGACGTTCTCTCACAGGCATTCGCCCGAACCGTGCCCGCATTTTACCGCGCCGGGCGTTCGCCATCTCCCGATTCCCCGCGACAGGTGTTTCTGGGCCGGGCCGTCTTTCGTGGCACGGGGTCTAAGTCCCGTGTACCTTAGCGGTACTTTCCCCACACGGAGCCTTCCCATGCCCCTCTCCCGCCGCCAGTTCCTCGCCGCGTCCGCTCTCGTTGCGTCGGGCGGAATCGCCAGCGCCATCGACCCCATCAAGCGCCCCGGCACCAAGCCCGACCTGAAGCTGGCGCTGGCCGCGTACAGCTTCAACAAGGCGCTCGACGTGAAGAAGGGCACAATGACGATGTTCGACTTCATCGACCTCGCGGCCGACCTGCCGCTGGATGCGGTGGAGCTCACGTCGTACTACTGGGCCGAAAGCACCGAGGAGTACGCGGAGAAGCTGCGGGCGCACGCGACGAAGAAGAAGCTGGCGATCTCCGGCGTGCCGGTGCGCAACGACTTCTGCCAGCGCGACGAGGCGGCGCGCAAGAAGGACATCGCCCACGTCAAGAAGTGGCTCGCGCTGGCCGCGAAAGTGGGCGCGAAGACGGTCCGCATCTTCGCGGGCACGCTGCCGAAGGGCGACGAACTGGCCGACGCTCAGAAGCGCGTCGTGGACGCGATGAACGAGTGCTGTGAGGCGGCCGAGAAGCACGGCGTGGTGCTGGCCCTTGAGAACCACGGCGGCATCACCGACACACCGGAACACCTGCTCGATCTGGTGAAGCCGGTGAAGAGCATGTGGCTGGGGGTGAACATCGACACGGGCAACTTCCACACCGCGGACCCCTACGCCGATATCGCCAAGATCGCGCCCTACGGGGTGGTGTCGCAGGTCAAGACGGAAGTGTTCCCCAACAACAAGCGCGAGGAAGCCGACCTGCCGAAGGTGGTGAAAATGCTGAAGGACGCGAACTTCCACGGCTTCGTCGCGCTCGAATACGAAGCAAAGGACGACCCGAAGGTGGCCGTGCCGAAGTACGTCAAGGAACTACGGAAGCTGATCTCCGGGTGAACCCAATGTGGCCGAACAGATTCGAGTGCGGCGGATGGATACTTGCCCACAACACCGAGGCAACACTGCGCGCGATGCGGTGTATTTCGGTTGGCGGCGCTGAGGCTTGTGGCTGCTTGGGGTGCAGGAACTGGATCGCCTGCCGGCGCGACTTCCCACAACACCTGTTGCAGGCGCTCGCGACACTGGGCGTTCTCGTCGATCGAGAGGCCGAGGTTTACCACATGTGCCGTGTATCGTCCGGCCTTCACGCCTACGGCGCGTGGTACCACCTGATTGGAGAACTCGTCACCAGCGCGCCACGAGACACGTTCATCGAGTTCGGAAGCGGAATGCGGGGCTGGTTTCACTCGGCTCCCGCGCTGGTGCCGGGCGAACTGGCCGGGCAACCGATTGTACAACTAGAAATCGAATGCGAGCTTCCTTGGTTGCTTGCCGAGGCTGAACTTGAATAGGCGAACGGCCGGTGAGAGCGACAGGCGAACGGCCGGTGTAAGCCGGCCGGTGAGAGCGACAGGCGAACGGTCAGTGTAAGCCGGCCGGTGAGACGTTGGCGAGGTGTTGCGTGACGATCAACGATTCGCGTCGTCACTGGTTCCTCACCTGGCGGACCTATGGCACATGGCTCCCCGGCGACGAGCGCGGGTTCGTCGGAGCCGTCGTTGAAGCGAACGGCGACCGCGTCATCCGCAACGCGTCGGGGACGCCCCAGGAAGCGCCCTCATCGGGATTGCGCGACCACGCGCAGTCGGTCATGCGGGGTACTCCGATACTCCTTGAGTCGGGCCACGCGGCCGAGCTGTTCGCACAGTTTCGTGAGACCGCGACCGTTCGTGGTTGGACCTTGCTCGCGCTGGCGGTGCTCACCAATCACATTCACGTCGTCGTTCGGGTTGAGGGCGACCCGGAGGGCGCGGACGTGCTGCGCGACTTCAAAAGCTACGCCAGTCGCCGGTTGAACGAGGTGTATTGCAAGCCGGGCAATGGCTCATGGTGGTCCGAATCCGGCTCGCGCCGCGTGCTTCGTGACGAGTCGAACGTGGTCGCGGCCGTGCGATACGTGCGCGAGCAGGATGGCGCGCTGCTGGTCTGGGCAGTAGCGCTGCCGGAACTTGATGTGGGCTGACCGTGCCGGCTTGCTCTCACCGGCCGGCTTACGCCGGCCGTTCGCCCAAACGCCCTTACCGGGCGGTCGCCCTTAGGCCGGCGCGAGGGTCGGCGCGGCTTGTCGCGCGCGGGGGGGGTGCTATCTCTAGACAGAGAGCGCGCCACCGGGAGCCACTGATGTTCAGCGAGAACGCGGAGTACGTCGATCAGCAGTTCCGCCGGTGGCAACACGATCCCAGTTCCGTTGATCCGACGTGGCAGGGCTTCTTCGCCGGGGTGCAGTTCGCCGGCAAGCTGCCGGGCGCGGCACAGGGGGCTTACGCCCCCCGCTCAGAAGGCGTGTCGGTCGATGCCCGCGTGCAGACCGGCGTCGTGCGGCTGGTGAACTGGTACCGCCAGGCCGGGCACCTCCAGGCGCATATCGACCCGCTCGCGAGCGAATCGCCGCCGCCACACCCGTTGCTCGCGCTCGACAACTTCGGCCTGTCCCAAGGCGACCTCGACCGCACGGTCGACGGCTCCATGATCTTCGGTTTCGACGGCACCATTATTCTGCGCGACTTGCTCGACCTGCTGCGCGAGACGTACTGCCGCACGGTCGGCACCGAGTTCATACACATCGACTCGCTCGACGTGCGCAAGTGGCTCGCGTCGCGCATCGAGAAGACCCGCAACCGGCCCGCCTTCGACCTGCGCCGCAAGTACCGCATCCTCATCACGCTGCACGAGGCCGAGCTGTTCGAGAAGTTCCTGCACACCAAGTACGTCGGGCAAAAGCGGTTCTCGCTCGAAGGGGGCGAGACGCTGATCCCGGTGCTCGACGCGCTCACCGAGCGCGGGCCGGCGCTGGGGGTGAAGGAGTTCGTCATCGGCATGGCCCACCGGGGCCGGCTGAACGTGCTCGCGAACACACTGGAGAAACCGTTCGCGGAAATCTTCAACGAGTTCGAGGACAACTACCTGCCGCTCTCGACGCACGACGGCGACGGCGACGTGAAGTACCACCTGGGGTTCTCGGCCGACGTCGCCACAGCGGACGGCAACACCGTTCACCTGTCGGTCGCGCCCAACCCCAGCCACCTGGAGATCGTCGGGCCGGTGGTCGAAGGGCGGGTGCGCGCCAAGCAGCGCCAGCACAACGACAAGGACCGCGTCAGCGGG
>SXHE01000461.1 GCA_005773755.1 Planctomycetia bacterium | reverse complement strand
TGCCGGCTCGAAAAAACGAATCGCCCTACTTCGGGCCGCCGATGACCTCGACCATCTTCTGCGTCTTCATCGGGCGGTCGCCGAGGCACTCCGCGGCCATGTGAACCTGGAACCACGCCTGATCCGCTTTCTTCCCCTCGAAGGTCAGCGTGTACAGTTGCTCGCCGTAGGCGGGAATCTCGACCGCGCCGAACGTGACCGCGGCGTTGTCGATGCGCGTCTTCGGCGTCACCTGCACCACGCTGACCGCGTCCGGTACGTCGATTTGAATGCGGACGTTGCGGGCCGCTTCGCCGCCGCTGTTCTTCACCTTCACGGTGAACGTGCCCTGCTTGCCCACTTGCACCGTGAGCGGGTCGAACTTCGTTTCCCAAACGAGCGCCGCGGTGCCGGAGAACACCGTGGCGAGTTCCTGCCCCGCGCGCTGACCGCGGGCGTCCGTCGCGCTCGCCACGATCACCCGCCGGCCGGTGGTGCTCGCCTTGATCGCGAAGCGGAACGACTGCGCCTCGCCCGGTTCCAATCGCGGCAGCGTCCACACGATCGAGTCGCGATAGATCTGCCCGCCGTCGGTCTTCATGGTCGGCTTGCAATCGGCTGGGAGCGTGCCGGTGATCTTCGCGTTCGTGCAGGGCAGCGTGCCAGTGTTGCGCACGGTGATCTCATATTTCGCGCTCTCGCCGGCGTTCACGATGCCGGTCGGCCCGGTCAGCTTGGCCTCCAGGCCGGGCACGAGCACCTGGGTGCGGGCCTCCGCGGGCTTATCCGGCGTCAACCGCTGGCCGCTCACGCTGGTCAGCGCGAATACGTCCTTCGCCTCGCGCGGGGTCACGCGATACTCGATCACCTTGCGCTCGCCCGGTTGAAGTTTGGCGATCTCCCACTGCCACTGCTGCCCTTCCGCCTGTGCCACGCGCTTCGCGCCGGTGGTGATCGCTTCGACCTCCGCGGACGCGGTCAGGTTCTCGACCACGCGCACGTTCTCCGCGGGCACCTTGCCGGTGTTCTCCAGCAGCACGCGCACGGTGTATTGTTCGTCGCGCACCGTCTGCTTGGGCGCGGTCTTCGTCACCTTCACGGTCGGCTTGGCGATCTTCGTCAGCACCGCTTGGCCGTGTTCGTACTTCACGTAGGCGAGGTTCTTCAACTCGCTCACGCCGTCCTTGTGCCGCAGGATCAACTCGATGGTCCGGCTCGCGCCGCCCTTGAGCGTACCCAGCGTCCAAACGAGCTGCTTGGCGGTGGTCAGCGCCTTGTCCGGTTCCGGGTCGGCCTTCACCACACCCTCGACTTCCGGCGCGAGCGGGTTGCGCACCGTGACCGCGTGCGCGTCGGCGTTCGTGACGTTCTGCACGGTGATGAGGTACTTGATGTCGTCGCCGGGCGCGGCGTCCGCGGGGACGCGCACGCGGATCGTCACGACGGGGTGCGGCGGGTCGGGCACGTCGGCGGCGCGCGGCGTCGGGCCGGCGACCGGGCGCGGCGCGCCGGGGGCGGGTTTCGTGAACTGCGCCGGCTCGACCTTGTCGTCGTACACGGGCGGCAATTTGAGAAGCGGCAGCTTCTCCGGTTCCTTCTTGGGCGCGGGCGCGTCCGGTTGGAGCCATTCGAGTTTGGGCGGCGGGGGCGGGGCGAGCGGCTGCGCGGGCGCGCTCAGCGCGACGGCGACCCACGCCACGGCGACCGCGAACCCGCCGACCATCGTCGCCCGCTTGTGCTTCCCCGCGCCCATGACGCACCCTCCGCGAAGTGCCGGGGCTTCCGGCTCGCGGCGGGGGTATAGCGTCTCCTGCGAGACTGCGAAAGATCAGTTGGGGCGCGGGCGTGTAGTTCTCGGTCGGACGTGCGCCAGTGTTATGAGCCGGAGCGCGTCGCGTGGTCGAATGGCGAAGCGCCGAAGGCGGCCGCGCAGTTGGGGCGTTTAGCGGCGGCGAGCAGATGCGCAAGACCAACAGACTAAACGATCCTGGCGCGGCGCGAGGTCGCATTGCGTGAACCGGCCAGATTCGCTATTACCCGCCGTCCGATGCTAATGCCGGTCGCAGGAGGGTGACGCGTGGCGGTTCTACTGTCCTGGGCACTATTCGCACTTTGGGGAACTATCGGCCTCGCGTTGTTGAAGTTGGGCCGGTTCCGCTGGACCGTAACGACGCTGCTGTTCTCCCCGACCGTGGGGTTCGTCGCGCTAACCGTACCCACGTACATCATGGTGCGGTTCGGGGTGCCGGTGCGCCTGTCGGCGGTGCCGGTCGTCGCGGTGCTGATACTCCTGTCGCTCGCAGTGCTGGGGCGCGCGCGGCCCACGGCCCCGCGCGCGCGGCGGCTGTGGAGGCGGTCGCGGGCGTTCGCGGCCGTACTCGTGGCCGCGTTCGGGCTGGCCGGGTGGCCGCTTGTCGGGTACGGGTTCGACTGGGTGGCGCAGGGCAACGACGACATGGCGAACTACTGCCTGATCGCCGCCGGGTATCGCGACCACGGGTACGTCCACGTGCCGACCCCCGACGAGGTGCTCGCGGGGCACGATCGGTCTCAGGCGTTCTTCTTCTTCGCCCTCTGGGACGTGCGCCCCGGCTCGGAACTGCTGCTGGCCCTGGGATCGGCGTGGACCGGGTACGCGACCCAACAGGTGTTCATGCCGACCCACCTGGCGCTGAATCTGGCGCTGATCGCGTCCGCGGCCGGGCTGGCGATCGGCGGGACGGGGCGACGGGCGGCCGGCCTGCTGACCGCGGCGCTGCTGGCCGTGTCCGGGGCCTCGGCCTATGGGGTGGTCCACCAGCTCATCGGGCAGGCCAGTGGGCTGGCGGTGATCTGCACCGCCCTGGCGCTCGTGTCGGGGCGGTTCCGGCGGCTTCCGGGCGGCACGCTGGCGCGCCGGGCGGCCGTGTGTGGGTTGGTGTTCTGCGGGCAGATCGTGTTCTACCCGGAGATCACGCCGCTGCTGGTGGGGGCGTGCGTGGCCCTGGGGGTGCGCGACATCGTCCGGCGGCGGCTCGACCGGCGGCACCTGGCGCACGCGGCGGGGGCCATCGGGGTGATGGTCGCGCTGGTGCCCGCGTACCTGTGCGGGTGCGCGTGGTTCCTGTGGCAGCAGGCCGAGCACGGGAGCAAGGTGGACCAGGCGGTGAAGGAGATCTTCCCGCACTACCTGACCCCGCGCGGCCCGGCGATGGTGTGCGGGGTGCTACCGACGGCCGGCCCCGAGTCGGCCCTGGCGCAGAACGTGTACATCGTCCTGGGCATGGTGGTGCTCGTGGCGGTGGGCGTGTTGATGCTGGCGGGGGTGTTACGCGGGCGGCCGTTCGCGGCGGTGCTGGCGGTCGCGACGGCCCTCGGCGCGTCGATGTACGCCCAGGGGGCCGCGTTCGGGGTGTTCAAGATCGCCCTGTTCGTGCAGCCGTTCCTGTGGGCGGTGGTTGCGGCCTGGGTCGTCGGGCGGCGGGCCCGGTGGTCGGTGGCGACCGCGGCCGTCGCCCTGGTCGCGCTCGCCGCGCTCAACGCCCGGGTGCAGTTCTGGTACGTCGATCAGAGCCGGGGCCAGGAGAACCGCGTGGACCTGCCGGCGTTGACCGCCCGGCACGCGCTCAGCCGGTTCCGCGCCGAGTACGCGCGCGCCGCCGCCGAGGCCCCGGTCGATCAGGTGCTGCTCGCATCACAGAACGTCGTCCTGCTGAAACTGCTGGCGACCGAGGTGCGCGGGGTGCCGACCAGTTGCCTGGGAATCGACCCGTTCACCCCATCGTCCGAGAACCGGGAGAAGGTCCCCCAGCGGATCGCGCGGCTCCAGTTCCAGGCCGACTGGCGCGAGCCGGTCCGGGCCCTGTTCACGAGCTACGACACCGCGTCGGACCGGACCGGCCCGACGGTCCGCGAGCCGGCCACCGGCGCGCCGCTTCACACGGTCCTGAGCCCGATCCCGGACCGCACGACCCGGCCCCCGGAGCGGGTGCTGCTGATCGGGGGCGGCGGGCCGGTGACGGTGCTGAACCGGCACCGGTACCCGGAGAGCGGCCCGGTGATCGTCCTGGAGCGGTTGGCCGACGTCCGCAACTTCGCCGCGTTCTGCGACGCGACCGGCGCGCGGCAGAACTTCCTGGGGATGCGCGACGCCGAGAAGATCTCCTTCAGCGTGCTCGAGTCCGACGTGGCGTTCCGCAAGCGCACGATGGTCAGCGTCGGCCCGGCGATGGTACTCAACGTGCTCAACCCCAGCCCCCGGGTGCGTGTGCTGGTGGACAGCACCGGCTCGTGCCGTGTGGACCCGCTGGCTCGGGTCGTTCCCCCGACGCAGGTAGTGGGCGACCGGCGGGTCGCGCTCGGCGCGGTCGGCCGCGGGTCCGCGCGGCTCGTGTCGCCGCCGCTGGCAACTCAGGCGGTCGGCCACGAGCGGTTCCTGGTCCTCGACTTCGGCCCCGGGAGTCGCTACCCGAACCGACTCAGCGCGGCCGACCGCCTGTGGGCCGCGAACCTGCCGCGCGACCGGCGGTTCACCAGCGCGCACGTCCGCGACATCTCCGTTTTGTCCGAGGAGGAGTACGCGGCGTTCCGCCCGCCGCAGCAGATCGCGAGTTTTCCCAACGACCTGACCCACCCGCACCTGGAGTACTCCGGCCTGTACGAGGAAGGGTGGTTCGGGAAGGAGTTCAAGGTGCGGCTGTCGCAGCCCGGTCCTGGGCACGAGGCCGTGATCCGCGGGAGCATCCCGCAGCTCGGCTCGGCGACCGGGTTCCGCACCGAGGTGACCGTTCTGGTCGACGGCGCGCCGGTCGAGAAGCGGGCGCTGGCTATCGGTGACTTCGAGGTCCGCGCACCGGGCGGGGCGACCGCCGGGCCGCGCTGGGTCGAACTGCGGTTCTCGCACGACCAAGTGTTACCCGCCCCGGACGGACGGCCGCTGGTCGCGCTCCTCAAATCTGCCGGGTTCGAGCCGACCGACGAGAGCAAGTCGCGCCCGCCGGAGAAGCTGGCGGCGTTCCCCGTGGACATGAGCCACCCGAAACTGGTGTACTCCGGAATGTCGGTGGACGGCTGGTGCGGGCAATCGTGGGCCGCGACCCTGTGGCAGGTCGGGCCGGGCCGCGACGCGGTGGTTCGCGGGCAGATTCCGCTCGTCGACGGCAACACCGGGCACCTGACCGACGTGACGTTACTCATCGACGGGGTTGAAGTTGCGACCCGGCGGCTGGGGCCGGGCGACTTCGAGTTACGTGTGCCGGGCGGAAAGACGGCTCAAGCGCGCAAGCTCGAATGCCGATTCTCGAACACGCAAGCGCTCCCGCCGCCGGACGGCCGCGCCGTTGGCGCGCACCTCCGGTTCGTCGGCTTCGAGCCGACCGCGCCGGCTCCCTAACCTTCGGTCCCGCCCCAAGAGGCGCTCGATGCACGCGTGCCCGCAACTGAGTTTGGTGATCCCCGCGTACAACGAGGTCGCGACGATCCAGCGCACCCTGCGCGCGATCCGCGACTACCTCGTGCCGCGCGGCGTCACGTTCGAGCTGATCGTGTCGGCCGACGGGACCGACGGGACGCGCGAGGCCGCCGCCGCGCTCGTCAGCGAGATGCCGGTCAAGGTCATGGGCGAACCCCAGCGCCGCGGCAAGGGGCGCGGGGTGCGCGAGGGCGTGCTGGCCGCGACCGGCGACATCGTCGGGTTCCTCGACGCCGACTACAAGGTCGCCATCGACGAGATCGAAAAGGTGACGCCCTGGTTCGACCAGGGGTTCGACGTGGTCATCGGGTCGCGCGGGGCCGCCGGGGCCGACGTGCGCAAGCACCAGGCGTGGTACCGGCGCATCGGCTCGAAGGGGTTCGCGCTGGTCATGCGCCCGCTCGTCGGCTTGTACGGCATCAAGGACACGCAGTGCGGGTTCAAGTTCTTCCGCGCCGGGGTCGCCCGCGACCTGTTCACCCGCCAGCGCATCGACGGGTACATGTTCGACGTCGAGGTGCTCTCGCTGGCCCTGCGCGGGGGCTACAAGGTGAAAGAAGTGGGCGTGCGCTGGCAGGACGACGGCGACACCCGGCTGAAGCTCGTGTCCGGCAATTGGCAAAACTTGAAGGACCTGTTCCGCATCCGGTTCGGCCGCCGGGCCGCCGCCGCGGTGCCCGTCCCGCGCGCGTGCCCGATCTCAGTCGAAGGAGCGACGATGTCGAGCAAGTGGCCCAAGACGTTCCCGCCGCTCACCGCCGAACAGCAGCGGATCAGCGACGACTTCATGAAGCACTGGCACGAGGTGCTGCCGAACAAGTTCGGCGTCATCGACCGGTTCAACCACGCCTACCCGGTGCGGCACGCGCCGGCCGCGTTCCGCCACACCCTCGAGATCGGCGCGGGCATCGGCGAGCACCTGAAGTACGAGACCCTGACCCCGGAGCAGGAGGCCGCGTACCACGCGCTGGAGCTGCGCGAGAACATGAGCGCCGCGATCCGCGCCCGGTTCCCGCGTATCCAGACCGTGACCGGCGACTGCCAGGCCCGGCTCCCGCACCCGGACGGGCACTTCGACCGCATCCTCGCGATCCACGTGCTCGAGCACCTGCCGAACCTGCCCGAAACCGCGCGCGAGATGTACCGGCTGTGCGACAAGGCCCGCGGGGTGTTCTCCATCGTGATCCCGTGCGAGGGCAGCCTTGCGTACACGATGGCCCGCCGCATCTCGGCCCAGCGCATCTTCGAGAAGCGGTCCAAACAGCCCTACAAGTGGTTCATCGAGCGCGAGCACGTGAACCGGCCGCACGAGATCCTGCACGAACTGGCCCCGTACTTCACGGTCACCCACCGCCGGTTCTTCCCGTTCCGCTTCGTCCCCGCGACCTGGTGCAACCTGGTCATCGGGCTGACCCTCAAGCCGCGCGAGCGGGCGCTGAACGCGGTAGGCACACGCGCCGCCGCCTGAACCCCTCAACAAGGACGTTTTGCACGTGAACTACTTCGTCACCGGCGGGGCCGGCTTCATCGGCTCCAAACTCGTGGACCGGTTGCTCGCGGCGGGCCATCGCGTCACCGCGTACGACAACTTCAGCACCGGGCAGCGGCCGTTCCTCGCGGACGCGCTGAAGCGCCCGAAGTTCGCGCTCGTCGAGGGCGACCTGCTCGACAAGGCCGCGCTGACGCGCGCGGTCGCCGGGCACGACTTCGTGTTCCACCTCGCGGCCAACGCCGACGTGCGGTTCGGCACCGACCACCCGGACCGCGACCTACAACAGAACACCATTGCCACGTTCAACGTGCTCGAAGCGATGCGGGCCGGCGGCGTGAAGCGGATCGGGTTCTCGTCCACCGGGTCGGTGTACGGCGAGGCCGACGTGTTCCCCACACCGGAGACCGCGGCGTTCCCGATCCAAACGAGCCTGTACGCGGCCAGCAAGGTCGCGGGCGAGGGGCTGATCTCCGCCTATGCCCACGGGTTCGGGTTCCAGGCGTACATCTTCCGATTCGTCTCGATCCTGGGCGAGCGGTACACGCACGGCCACGTGTTCGACTTCTACGCGAAGCTGCTCGCCAACCCGCACAGCATCGAGGTGCTGGGCGACGGCAAGCAGCGCAAGAGCTACCTGTACGTTCAGGACTGCATCGACGCGATCTTCACCGTGGTGCAGAAGGCGACCGAGCCGGTAAACGTGGTGAACCTCGGCGCGGACGAATACTGCCAGGTGGACAACTCGCTCGGCTGGATCTGCGCGCGCCTCGGGCTCAGCCCGAAGGTGAACCACACCGGCGGCAAGCGCGGCTGGATCGGCGACAGCCCGTTCATCTTCCTCGACACCGCCAAACTCCGCTCTTTCGGCTGGCGGCAGACGCTCAGCATCCGCGACGCGGTGATCCGCACGCTCGACTACCTGCGCGCGAACCCGTGGGTGATCGAGTCGCGCAAGGCGGCGTAGTTCGGCCCCTGGGACCGCGGGCGTCCCGCCCGCACGCTATCCCCTCGTTCGGCTCGGCGTTCGTTCTCGTAGCTCCATCACACGCGAAGCAGCGGGCGGGACGCCCGCGGTCCCAGGGGCGAAACCATGCGCATCACCGTGTACGGCCTGTGGCACTTGGGCAGCGTGACGGCGGCGTGCCTCGCCGAGGGCGGGCACACTGTCGTCGGCCTGGACCCAGACGCGGCCACCATCACCAACCTGAGCGCGAACAAGCCGCCCGTCGATGAGCCTGGACTTACGGCCCTCGTCGCGGAGCAGCAGACGGCGCAGCGGCTGCGGTTCACCACGAGCGCGGCCGACGCGATCCCGCACGCGGAAGTCGTGTGGGTGTGCTTCGACACACCGGTCGATTCCAACGACAACGCGGACGTGGCG
>SXHE01000460.1 GCA_005773755.1 Planctomycetia bacterium | reverse complement strand
CGGTGGACCGCGTCCGCGAGGTCGTAGTCGGGCGGCGGCGGAACGGCGCTCGCGGTCTCGGGCAGCGGGCGCAGGTGGGCCGCCTTCCGGTCGCGCACCGCGCGAGCCTTGAGCGCGACCCGGTGCGCGACGCCGAACAGCCACGAGCCGACCGCCTCGCGCGGCCACACGTCCGCGGCCCGGCGCGCGAGCACGAGGAACGTGGCTTGGAACGCGTCCTCGGCATCTTGTTGGTGTCCGAGCACGCGCCGGCAGGTGGCGAACACCAGGCCCGCGTGCCGGCGCACGAGCGCCGCGAACGCGCTCTGGTCGCCGGCCAAACACGCGTCGCGCAGCGGGCCGTCGCCGCTCGCGGGCGGGTCGGCGGTCAGCCGGGTCAGTCGGGCAAGGGTGGCGTTCACCGTGGCTCCTCGTGTCGGGTGTTCACCGAGAGATTGCTCGCTCCCGGCGCGGCGCGTACACCGGTTTTCGCGGGCGGCCACATTTTCCCATCGATTCGGGGCCATTGTACGTCTTACAATTGCCTCGCCTCGTTCAACTGGGAGGGTGGGTCGTGCTGAAATACTACCTGGGCCTGTGTGCCGCGCTGGTCAGTTTCGCGCTGGTGCCGACCGCGGACGCCGCGGACCCGAAGAAGGCCGCGAAAGATGCCGACCCGTTCGGCTACTCGGCCGCGTTCGACGCCGAACTCAAGAAGGTCGGCCAGATCACGCCGAAGCAGTTCGCCGACCGCTACCCGACACCCAAGTACCTGGGCAAGCTGTCGTTCGATCCGACCGAAGCCAAGTTCTTCGACATCCTGAACGCCGACAAGATCAAGAAGCCGGCGGGCAAGGTGATTAACACCGGGCGCGACGGGAAGGACTACGAGCAGATCACCCCGGCCACCGAACTGCCCGGCTTCAAGCTCACCCCCGACGAACTGGCGAAGTACAAGGCCAACGGGTTCGTCGCCTCCGAGCGCCTCGGCGGGTACTCGTTCGGCGAGGTCTACTATCAGGTCTACACCCGCAACCTACCGGTCTACATCTCGTCCGACTCCGTGCTGCACGCCTGGCACCGGACCTATGACGCGATGCTCGAAGAACTCGAACTGACGTACCTCATTCGCGCGCTCGACTCGATCCTGACCGGGATGCACGATTCTTTGCCGAAGGCGCACGACGCCTACGGCGCGGGGCAGATGAAGGATTCAGTGCGCGACGCCGACTACTTCCTCTCGGTCGCCCGCAGCCTGCTCGCCGGCGGTTCGCTCGTCGGCACCAAGCTCAACCAGGACGACCGCGTGAAGGACACGCTGGCCGCGGTCGAGAAGCTAGGGATGCACAACTTCGAGCTGTTCGGCCGCGAGCGGAAGGTGGACTTCAGCCAGTTCAAGCCGCGCGGCCACTACGAGACGAACCCGGAGCTGCGCAAGTACTTCAAGGCGATGATGTGGTGCGGGCGGACCGACCTGCGGATCAGCGGCGGGTACGACGGCACCGGCAAGCTCTCCTCGACACGCGAACTCGGCGCGTCGGTGGTGCTACTCGATCTGCTCCGCCGCGCCGACAAGGAAGAAGCGTGGCGCAAGTTCGACCGGTGCATCCAGACGTTCGTGGGCCGCACCGACTCCGCGACCTTCGACGACCTGGCCCGCGTCGCGGCGGTGGCGAAGGTGAAGTCGCCCGCGGACCTCAAGACCGACGACGACCTGAAGAAACTTGACGACGCGGTGAACAGCTCGGACGTCGGCAAGCAGGACGTGCGTGGCGACATCTATGTGCAGCCGTTCCACGGCAAGTATTCGCTCCCGCGCTCGTTCACCGTGCTGGGCCAGAAGTTCGTCGTCGATAGCTGGACGACGGCGAAGCTGGTGTACGCCGACATCGACTGGAACGGCGAAGCGGTCCGCCGCCGCGTGCCCAGCGCGCTGGACGTGTCGTTCGCCGCGCTCGGCAACAACCACGTCGTGCCGAATCTGGTCGAGCGCATCGAAGGCGGTTCGCACCCGCAACGCGACAAGAAGCCGTACCAGCACAACCTCGCGGCGATGCGAAACGTGCTCGACAGCCTCGACGCGAAGGCGTGGGACGACACCATCTACATGCAGTGGCTCAAGACGTTCCGCACGCTGTCCGCGCCCGCTAGCGAGAACATGCCCGAAGTGATGCGGACGCGCGAGTGGGGCATGAAGCAGACCAACACGCAGCTCGCGTCGTGGGCGCAGCTGCGGCACGACACCATCCTCTATGTGAAGCAGTCGTACACGATGGTCCCCGGATGCTACTACCCCGCGGGGTTTGTGGAACCGGTGGTGCCGTTCTGGGCGCAGATGGACGCGATGGCGAGCCGCAGCGCGTCGCTGCTCGAACAGACGCCGTTCCCCGAAGCGGTGAAGGCCACGCAGACCAAGCAGGTGAAGTTCCTCCGCGACTTCGCCACACAGATGGGCAAGATTCGGACGGTCGCGGAGAAACAGCTCGCGCAGAAGGAGCTGACCGCGGAGGAGAAGAAGGTGCTCGAAGACGTGATGCAGATCGGCCACCAGCCGCTCGGCAGCGGAAGTCAGCCGAAGTACACGGGCTGGTACCCGGCGCTGTTCTATCGCGGGCCGAAGGACTGCGTGAAGTGGGACGCGCTGGTCGCCGACGTTCACACGAACCCGACCGCGCCGGAACACGGTGACCCCGGCAGCGTTCTCCATCAGGGCGTGGGCAACGTGGACATGGTCATCATCGCCATTGACAACGGCAAGGACCGCGTAGTGTACTGCGGGCCGACGCTGAGCCACTACGAGTTCGAGACGCCCAACGCGGTGCGCCGCACCGACAAGGAGTGGAAGGGCGAACTGCTCGACGCGAAGGCCCCGCCGCGCCCGGACTGGACCCGCGGCTACCTCGTGCCCATGACCGACCGCAAGAAGGTCGAGGGCTGGCAGCGCGACCACAAGCTGTCGGACGGCGAGTAACCGCTTTCTTCTGTAGCTGGCCTCTGCGAGGACGGTGCTGAACGACAGGTTCAGCGCCGGCCTCGCAGAGGCCAGCTACAGAAGCACCAAATCGCATTTCCTACTTCCGCC
Organism: Planctomycetia bacterium; assembly: GCA_005773755.1. Classification (GTDB taxonomy): domain Bacteria; phylum Planctomycetota; class Planctomycetia; order Gemmatales; family Gemmataceae; genus Gemmata. The sequence continues at coordinate 5,873 of SXHE01000460.1, read as the reverse complement.
CGTTGCCTTTCGCGCGCGGTCCGCTTACCCTGTCGTTCGCCTACCTCAACAGTTGGCTCGCGTTTCCACACCCCCGGAGTTCCTCCCCATGCGACCGTTCAAGGCCGTACTGCTCGCGCTTGGCGTGAGCGTGCTGGCGCTGGGCACCGCCCGCGCCGACGTCAAACCGCACCCGATCTTCTCCGACAACATGGTGCTCCAGCAGGGCGCGGACGCGCGCGTCTGGGGCAAGGCCGCACCGGACGAGAAGGTCAAAGTCAACATCATCAAAGAAGGTACGGGCGGGGCGCACGGGACGACCACCGCGGACAAGAACGGGAACTGGTCGGTCACGATCCCGGCCGGGAACCTGCCGAAGGCCGGCACCGGCGTGACCCTCATCGTCGAGGGCAAGAACAAGGTCGAGTTCAAGACCGTGGCCGTGGGCGAGGTGTGGGTGTGCAGCGGCCAGTCGAACATGGAGTGGTCGGTGAACGCGAGCGAGACGCCGCAGAAGGTGAAGGACGGCTCGAAGAACGCGGACCTGCGCCTCTTCACCGTGAACAAGCGCACCGCCGCGAAACCGATCACCGACCAGAGCGACCTCGGCCACTTCACCAAATGGAGCGAAGCCGGCCCGGACACCGTGGGCGGGTTCAGCGCCGTCGGCCTCGCGTTCGGCCAGAAGTTGCAGAAGGAACTGGGCGTTCCCGTCGGCCTGATCCACAGCTCGTGGGGCGGCACGCCGGCCCAGGCGTGGACGAGCCTCGAAGCGCTCGACGCCGACCCGATGCTGAAGTACTACGCGGACGCCGCACGCGCCACCGCGAAGGCCGCGGACGACTTCAACCCGAAGGCCGCGCAAGAGGCCTACGAGAAGGCGCACGCCGCCTGGAAGATCGCGGCGGACAAGGCCAAAGCAGACAACAAGCCCGTGCCGAAGGAGCCGGCCAAGCCCGGCGCGAAGCCGCCCGCGCCCGGCCCCGGCAGCCCCAGCGTGCTGTACAACGCGATGATCTACCCGATGCTCAACTTCAAGACGAAGGGCGCGATCTGGTACCAGGGCGAGTCGAACGCGGGTAAGGCCTACGAGTACCGCACGCTGTTCACCGCGATGATTAAGGACTGGCGCAAGCAGTACAACTGCGACCTCCCGTTCATGCTGGTCCAACTGGCCCCGTTCAAGGGCGGCGCGAGCGGCGTCGATTACGCCGAGCTGCGCGACGCGCAACTGTACGCGGCCAAGAGCCTGCCCAAGACCGGCATCGCGGTCATCACCGACCTGGGCAACGAGAACGACATTCACCCGAAGCCGAAGCAACCCGTGGGCGAGCGGCTCGCGCTGGCCGCGCTGGTGCTCGAGTACAAGAAGACCGTCGTTCACTACGGCCCGACCCTGAAGGACGCCAAGTACGCCAGCGGCACCGCGACCCTCACCTTCGACAACGTCGGCGGCGGGCTGGTGGCGAAGGACGGCGACCTGGTCGGGTTCACCCTCGCGGGCAAGGACGGCAAGTTCCACCCGGCGAAGGCGACGATCAAGGGCGACACCGTCGTGCTGAGCAGCGAGATGGTCGCGGAGCCGACCGCGGTGCGCTACGGCTGGGTGAACTTCGCCAAGCCGACCCTGAACTTCTTCAACAAGGAAGGGCTGCCGGCCACGCCGTTCCGCACGGACGACGCGCCGTACACCACGCAGCCGAAGAAGAAGTAAGCGACCCTTGGCGAACGGCCGGTGTACGCCGGCCGGTGAGACGATTGCCCTCTCTCCGGCCGGCTTACACCGGCCGTTCACCCATTCTGGGAGCGATTGATGGCACAGCGCGTCGTTGTCGTAGGCGGGGGCGTCGTGGGCGCGTGCTGCGCGTACTACCTCGCCAAGTCCGGGCACGCGGTCACGGTGATCGACCGCGGCGCGTTCGGCGCGGGCTGTTCGCACGCGAACTGCGGGTACGTGTGCCCCAGCCACGTGCTGCCGTTCGCCGCGCCCGGCGCGATCTGGAGCACACTCAAGACACTGTTCAAGCGCAACTCGCCGCTAAAGGTGCGGCCCGGTGTCGCGCTCGCCAACCTGCGCTGGTTCCTCGGCTTCGCCCGCAAGTGCAACGCGCGCGACATGATGGCGGCCGGGCGCGCGATCCAGGCGCTGCTCAACTCGTCCCGCACGCTGTTCGACGAACTCCGACGCGACGAGCGGATCGAGTGCGAATGGGAATCGAAGGGCTTGCTGTTCGTGTTCCAGACGCCGAAGCACTTCGACCACTACGCGCACACCGACGAACTGTTGCGGCGCGAGTTCGCGATGCCCGCCAAGCGGTTCGATTCTGCCGCGCTCGCCGTGCTCGAACCGGCGCTCAAGCCCGGTCAGGCCGGCGGCTACCTGTACGAGTCCGACGCCCACCTGCGCCCGGACAGGCTGATGAGCGAGTTGAAGCGCGTGCTGCTCGCGCTGGGTGTTGAGCTGCGCGAGCATTGCGCCGCGAGTGGCTTTGCCATCACCAACGGTGCTGCCACAGCGGTTCACACCAGCAAGGGCGACCTCAGCGCCGATCACGTCGTCGTTGCCACGGGCGCGTGGACCCCGCAGTTGAACGCGGCGCTCGGCTGCCGCGTGCCGATCCAGCCGGGGAAGGGGTACTCGGTCACGATGCCGCGACCGGCGCTGTGCCCGACGTACCCGCTGATTTTCGAGGAGCACCGGGTCGCGGTCACGCCGTTCGCCAGCGGTTACCGCATCGGCTCGACGATGGAGTTCGCCGGCTACGACGAGCGCCTGAACCGCAAGCGCCTGAGCCTGCTGACGGACGCCGCAAAGGTGTACCTGCGCGACCCGCTCGCGGGGCCGGTGCAAGAGGAGTGGTGGGGCTGGCGGCCGATGACGTTCGACAGCGTGCCGGTGATCGACCGCGCCCCGGCCGCGCGCAACGTGCTCGTCGCCGCCGGGCACAACATGCTCGGCCTGTCGATGGGACCGGCAACGGGGAAGCTGGTCGCGGAGCTGCTGGGCGAACGCGCGCCGCATGTGGACGCGGGGCCGTACTCGTTGAAGCGGTTTTAGGCGAACGGCCGGTGTGAGCCGGCCGGTGAGCCGTTTGCGCTCACACCGGCCGTTCGCCTACTTCTTGTACATCAGCCCGATCAGGCCGGCGTCGAGGAACTGAGCGCCGCCGTCGTTGGTGCAGCGGATGGCGATCACGTTCTGGCCCTTCTTGAACGCCCTCAGCGCCGCCGGACCGAGCGCGTGGTCGGTGTACATGACGGTGCAGGCCCGCAGGTTCAGCACCTCGACGCCGTTGATGAAGACCTGAGCGTAGTCGTCGTGCCGCATCCGCACGAACACGTCGGCGGGAAGCTCGTTCAGCTCGAAGGTGCGGCGCACCCAGATGTCGTTGGTGGCCCAGCGGGTGCGCGCCGTCGCGCCCGGGGCGTCGGTCCCGAACCCGCCCGAACCCTCGGCCCACTCGCCGTCCCCGAAGTCCGGTTTCTCCCAACCCCCGACCGGGCGGTTGGTCGTCCACCGCCACTTCTGCCCCTCGGCCTCGGAAGTCACGAGCAACACGCGCTGCTCCGGCGGCGGGCCGAACAGCGCCTTGTGCCGCGCCCGCACCTCGGCCGCGTCCACCTTAGTGACCTCGCGGTCGTATGTCATCAGCCCGTCGATTTCGGTTTCCACGTCGGTCAGTTGCGTGTACACCGCCGCACCGAGTCCTTTGTCGATGAGCGGGTGCAGGCGGCGCGTCTGGAGCCGGTAGGCGAAGCGCAAATCGCCCTCGGTCTTGTGGGTCTGGTGGCTCCATGTGCCGGCGTCCTTCCAGACGTGGCCCTCGACGTGCAGGCCCAGCCCGCCGAACTTGCCCAGCACGCTGGCCCGGTCCTTCACCGGCGGCATCGTGGGGCCGGGGTAGGCGTGCGAGTCTTTCGTGTCGCCGTACCCGCAGTCGGTCCAGCCGCTCGGCCCGCTCACCAGCCGCGCCGGGTCGTACTCTTTCACCCACTTCAGCACGTCGTTGGTGTCGTGTTGGCCCCAGCCCTCGTTGAACGGAACCCACATCACGATGCTGGGGGAGTGCCTGAGGTGGTCGATCATCGTCTTGAGTTCCTTGCGGAACTGCTTCTTCTCGGCCGGCGTAAAGGCGGCGTCGGCGGGTGCGCCCGGGCCGATGTGGTGCCCACGGGCCGTGACGCCGCCGGCGGGCATGTCCTGCCACACCAGCATCCCCAGCGCGTCGCAGTGCGCGTAGTAGCGCGACGGCTCCACCTTCTGGTGCTTGCGGATCATGTTGAACCCGAGGGCCTTCGCGGTCTCGATGTCCCACCGCATCGCGGCATCAGAGGGCGGCGTCATCAGGCCGTCCGGCCACCACCCCTGATCGAGCACGCCGAGCTGGAACAGCGGCTTCCCGTTCAGGCGCACCCGCATCACGCCTTTCTCGTCGGTCGCGACGTCCACCGTGCGGAACGCGAAGTAGCTGCCGACCTCGTCAGTGCCGTCTTCGGGCTTGGTGCCGCCGAGCCGCGCGCGCAGCCGGTACAGCTTGGGCGACTCCGGCGACCAGTGCTTCGCGTTCATGATCGTGAGGACGTGCCCGGTGCCCGCGCCTTTGGACGTTTCCAGCACCGTGCCGCCTTCCATCACGTCCACGACCGTGTTCAGCCCGTCGATTTCGCCGGCCACCTCGACTTGAACGCTCACCTGTCCCTTGTCAAGGTTCGGTTCGACCTTGAGGCCGGTAATGTGCGCGGGCTTGTTGACCGGTTCGAGCCACGCGGTCTGCCAGATGCCGGTGACCGACGTGTACCAGATGCCGCCGGGCTTCTGCGACTGTTTGCCGCGCGGCTGCGCGCCGGCGTCGGTCGGGTCCCACACCTGCACGCGCAACTCGTTCTTGCCTTCTTTGAGCGCGTCCGTGATGTCGAACGCGAACGGCGTGAACCCGCCGCTGTGCCCGTCCGCGTCCTTGTCGCCCAGAACCTGCTGTTCCTTGCCGTTCACCCAAACCGAGGTGTGCCAATCCACCGCCTCGAAGCGGAGCAGCACGCGCCGCCCCTTCCACTTCTCGGGCACCTCGATGGTGCGGCCGTACCAGAGCGCCTGCTTCGTCGTGATGGTTTTGCCGACGCCGGAGAGCGCCGATTCCACCGCGAACGGCACCAGGATTTCGCCGTCCCACTGCTTCGGCGCGGCGCTGCCTTGCGGGGTGATCGCGTAGTACCAGAGGCCGTTCAGGTTCAGCCAGTCGGCCCGCTGGAGCTGCGGGCGCGGGTGCTCCTTCCACACGTTGTCGGGCGTGACCTGCTTGCCCCACTTGGTCATCAGCGGGGCCGGCGCGGGCTTCCAGTCCGCGCCGATTGCGACCGACGAAACGGCGAAGAGGAACAGGCCGGAGAGGAGGCGACCGAACATGTGCTGCTCCAGTCGCCGCGCCCATCGGCGCAGTCGATGGGCGCGACACGGTTAATCAGAAACGCGCTTCGTAATGTTGCCGTAGGCGTCGATGCGGCGGTCGCGGAAGAACGGCCAGTTGCGGCGCACGTCTTCCATCAGCTTGCGGTCGCACGTCACCACGCCGACCTCTTCCTTGTCCGTTGACCCTTCCCACAGGATGCGGCCGAACGGGTCGCTGACGAACGACCGGCCCCAGAACTCCAGCCCTTCGCCGACGATGACCTCGTGCCCGACGCGGTTCACCGCGCACACATAGGTGCCGTTGGCGATGGCGTGGCCGACCATGCTCGTCTTCCAGGCGTTGTGCTGCGGCACGCCGTACTCGGCCTTCTCGCGCGGGTGCCAGCCGATCGCGGTGGGGTAGGTGGCGTGGTGCGTTGGGCCGATCAGCCGCTCAAGGCGTGATCGAATATCCTGAGCAAGATATAAAAAGGCTCAAAGTTTGATT
>SXHE01000459.1 GCA_005773755.1 Planctomycetia bacterium | reverse complement strand
GTGGATAATCGCCGACGGATCGGCGTGGTGAGCGTGGTGCTTGCCATCGGTCCCGCCGCCTCCTCCTTGGCTGCAACACCAGGTAGGGGAGGCGTTTCCTTTTCAACGGTCAAGCACCTTCCACACTGGGTGAACTCCAGGTTACTCGCCCTCGTCGTCCTTCTTCTTGCGGGTGCTGTCGTTGTCGAGTTTGTTGAGCGCGTCGGACCGGTGGCGGCCGAGGTCTTCCTCCGCGTGCGCGGCCTCCTCCGGGTTGTCCGCCAGGCTCTTCTTCAGCCCCGCCCGGCGGTGCTTGTTGCCGCGCTTCTTGAGCGCCCGCTTCAGGTCGCGCAGTTTGCGCTTGTCGGGATCGGGCATGACACCAACTCCGAATGAACCGGTGGGCGCGCCACACTTCACGCAACCCACACGCGGCCGAACTTGAAACTTGCGGCACCGAACTTGAAACTTTCCCTATGGCCCGCATCCTCATTGCCACCGACGCCTGGCACCCGCAGGTGAGCGGCGTCGTTCGCACGCTCGACACCACCGCGCGGACGCTGCGCGAGTGGGGCCACGCGGTCGAGGTGATCGAGCCGACCGGGTTCCCGTCGTTCCCGACTCCGTTCTATCCCGAAATCCCGCTGTGCGTGATGCGCCCCGGGCGCGTGTACGAGCGCATCCACCGGTTCCGGCCGGACCACGTTCACATCTCGACAGAGGGGCCGCTCGGCTTCTGGGTTCGCCGCTACTGCCGGCGAACGGGCCTGCGGTTCAGCACATCGTACCACACGCGGTTCCCCGAATACCTCAAGCGTCTCGCGCGCGTGCCCGAAGGCCTCACGTACAAGTTCCTCAAGTGGTTCCACGGCCGGTCGTCGTGCATGATGGTGGCGACGCCGAGTTTAGAGAAGGAGCTGATCGGTCGCGGGTTCGCGCCGCCGATCCGCCGCTGGTCGCGCGGCGTCGATTTGGGCACCTTCCGCCCGCGCCCGAAAGTGAGCACCGACTACCCGCGGCCGATCCTCCTTTATGTTGGCCGCGTGTCACACGAGAAGGGCATCGACGACTTCCTGAAACTGAAGACGGCGGGCACGAAGCTGGTCGTCGGCGACGGCCCGGCACGCGCGGAGTTGGAGCGCAAGTATCCTGACGCGAAGTTCCTCGGCTATCGCAAGGGGGAAGCGCTGGGCGAGGTGTACGCGAGCGCCGACCTGTTCGTGTTCCCCAGCCGCACGGACACCTTCGGCATCGTCGTGATCGAAGCACTGGCGAGCGGGCTGCCGGTCGCGGCGTACCCCGTCACCGGCCCGATGGACATCGTCACCCGCGACGAACTCGGCGCGCTCGACGCTGATTTGGGCAAGGCCGTCGAGCGCGCGCTGGCAACCGCCGACCCAGCGGCCTGCGCCGCCGAAGGCGCGGGCTACACCTGGGCGAACTGCACGCAACAGTTCTTGAGTAACCTCGTGCCCGCTCGCGGACCGTGAGGCGTTCGGCCGTCCCAGGTCCGCATCACTCACGTGTCAGCGTCGGCCGTGCCGTCGGGCTTGTCCTCGTCGGTCAGCTTGATGCCGCGCTTGGCGAGCGCCTGGCGCAGGACGAACTCGATCTGCCCGTTCAGGCTGCGCAGCTCCTCCTCGGCCCAGCGCTGCACGGCGGCGTGGACGCGCGGGTCGAGGCGCAGCAGAAACGGCTTCACGTCCTTCTTCGCCATGACCGGTCCAACTCCAATAGACTCGGGGGGCTTACGCCCCCCGCTCGCCGAGAGCCGCTAGTTGTACAGCGTGCCGGTGTTGAGCACCGGCTGCGGGGCCGAGTGCGAGCACAGCACCACGAGCAGGTTGCTCACCATCGCGGCTTTCCGTTCGCCGTCCAGTTCGATGATGTTCTTCTCGCTCAGCATTTGCAGCGCGTGTTCGACCATGCCGACCGCGCCCTCGACGATCTTCGCGCGGGCCGCGATGATCGCCCCGGCCTGCTGCCGCTGGAGCATCGCGGACGCGATCTCCTGGGCGTAGGCGAGGTAGCTGATGCGCGACTCCAGCACCTCGACCCCGGCCTGCCGCATCCGCACCTGGAGGTCGACCTTCAACTGCGCCGCCACCTCTTCGATGTGCCCGCGCAGCGAGTGGGCGTCGCTCACCGCGCTCGGGTGCGCGCCGGCAACCGCCGGCGGGGCGCTGGCGTCGCCGTCGTAGCTGTACCGGCTCGCGAGGTTCCGCAGGGCCGCGTCCGCCTGCACCTTCACGAACTCCTCGTACGCATCGACCTGGAACACCGCGCCGGCCGCGTTCACCACCCGCCACACCACGACCGCGGCGATCTCGATGGGCGTGCCGTCCTTGTCGTTCACCTTCAGCGGCTGCCGGTGCGAGCTGGCCTGAACCAGCACGTTGCCGACCGCGTCCTTCTTCTCGTCGGTCTTGTTCACGCCCGTCTCGAACGTGCGCACCCGCAGGCTCACGCGGGTCCGCCAGTACAGCGGGTTGCCGTAGAAGAACCCGGTCTGCCGCAGCGTGCCGACGTACTTGCCGAACAGTTGCACCACCCGCGCCTGGTTCGGCCCGTTCACGATGAACCCGGCCCACGCGACCAGCCACAGCACCGCCAGCGGCACGATCGCCCACACCAGCCTCGGTTCCTTCCACTGGGCCGCGAGCGTGATGAGCGCGACGATCACGCCCAGGCCCAGGAGCATCCCGAACAGCACGCCCCACCCCGACCACAGTTTCAGTTCACGGTCTTCCACGGCATCCTCCTTAGATATCTTGGTGATATCATATTGCAATCGTACTCTCTGCCCTTGTGTTCGACAAGGGGAGCCGCGGATTTCGGAGATTCGGGCGCGATCGTGGGGCGCGTGGTGAAGGTCGAAGGGGATCGTGGTGTGCGAGTGGCGAATCGCCGGGCGTAAACCCGCCGTGGCGCTATGGCGCAATGGCGCTCCTCACGTCTTCCCCAACACGAGATCGACGACCCAACACCCGCGAACGTGCGGCCCATCGCCGCGACAGTGCGAGAGGATGTCGTCGTTATCGCACCCGGCATCTTGGAGCGCGTCCGCCAGAATCGGCATCGCACCGAACTCGCGTGACTCGTACATCGTGCGCGCGAGAGCAATCGCGGTGTCGGTGCGCCACTCCGGGGAGAAGGCGATTGGGCGGAACGGGTTCCCGAAGATGTCGCGGACGATGGCACACAGACTTCTGTCCTCTGATACCGCAAGGTCATTACCCAAGCCTTCGCGAAACGAGATTACGCGGCAGTAGCCAGTGACGACAACACACCTTTCTGCGTCAAAAGAGATACCCGCGAGAAGGCTGACCGCTCTAGCGGCGTTTATGCAAAATTCCTTGAGGGAATAATCTATCTCGCAGCGATCCATAATAATGTCGTCTTTTGCTTGATCGGCCGCAGATTCGGCGGCTTCCAGTTGCGCTTCGGTGGCCAAGCCGTCTGCCCACAATTCGGCCATCTCAACAGCCGCCCGGATTCGCCCATCCGTCAGAAGGTGCCAATGGCAACGACAACAGAGGGAGCCCAACAGACGTATCTTCCGGTCGCTCGCGTTGCCACGAAGATACCCCACCATCTGTGTCGGGTTGTCGCACGCGAGCCATTCGGCTTCGGTCATCGGATGCCCTCTGGAACCGCCCTCAGCATGACCGATGCGCCGCCGGGTGCAAGCCCGCTCGCCTCAAAACGAGCGAGCCGCCCGGCGAACCGAGCGGCTCAGAGTTCTGAGGCGGTTTCCGCGGTCAAGCCTTCCGCATCTCTTCCATCAGCGCGACCACGAACGCCGGGAGATCATCGGGCGTGCGACTCGTGAGGATGTTCCCGTCGATGACGACCTCTTGATCGACGTAGATTCCGCCCGCGTTTTGCACGTCGTCTTTGATGGAATGGAAACACGTTACCTTGCGACCTTTGATTGCGGTCTCGCCTTGCGGGAAGAGCCTTGCACACAACACCCACGGGCCGTGGCAGATCGCGGCGACC
>SXHE01000458.1 GCA_005773755.1 Planctomycetia bacterium | reverse complement strand
CGGCAACTGGAGCTTCGGCGACTACTTCAAGAAGGACGCCATCGCCTGGGCGTGGGAGCTGCTCACGGACGTGTGGAAGCTCGACCCGACGCGCCTCCACGTCACCGTGTTCGAGGGCGACCCGACGGCGGGCATTCCCAAAGACGACGAGGCCGCGGGTTACTGGCGCGCGGTCGGCGTGGCCGAGTCGCAGATTCACTTGGGCAACAAGAAGGACAACTTCTGGGAGATGGGTAACACCGGACCGTGCGGCCCGTGTACCGAGATCCATTACGACCACACGCCGGACAAGAGCGGCGGCCCGCTCGTCAACGGCGGCACGGACAAGGTCATCGAAATCTGGAACCTCGTCTTCATCCAGTTCAACCGGAACGAGGACCAGAGCCTGACGAAGCTCGCGGCTCAGCACGTCGATACCGGCATGGGGTTCGAGCGCATCACGAAGGTGATCCAGGGGAAGAACAGCAACTACGACACGGACGTGTTCATGCCGCTGTTCGCCGCGATCCACAAGGTCACAGGCTGCGACAAGCCCTACGGCGGTGTGCTCGAAGACCTGACCGACACCGCGTACCGCGTGATCGCGGACCACATCCGCACGCTCACGTTCGCGCTCACCGACGGTGCCACCATCGGCAACGTCGGCCGCGACTATGTGCTGAAGCGCATCCTCCGCCGCGCGGAGCGCTACGGCTATCAGGTGCTCGGCACGAACGAGCCGTTCCTCTACCAACTGGTGCCGACAGTGGTGGAGAACTTCGGGGCCGCGTTCCCCGAACTGAAGCGGAACCCGCACCGCGTCATCGATCAGGTTCGCGACGAGGAGACCGCGTTCCTCCGCACCCTACGTCGCGGGATCACACTGTTCAACCGCATCGCGGAGCAGATGACGCGCGAGGGCCGAACCGTTGTGAGTGGCGAGGAAGCGTTCAAGCTGCACGACACCTATGGCGTGCTCATCGACATCACGCTCCAGATGGCACAGGAGCAACGGCTGACGGTCGACGTGAAGGGGTTCGAGGAGGAAATGGCGAAGGCCCAGGCGGGCGCGCGGGCCGGCGGGAAGAAGTTCGTCACCACGGCCGTGAAGGGCGAGTTGCCGGCGACGGACGATGCGCCCAAATACGACACCGCGCTGATCGACGCGACGGTGCTCGGCTGGGTGAAGGACAACGAGGTCGTGCGCGCCGGCACGTTGAAGGCCGGTGACGAGGTCGCGATATTGCTCGACCGCACCAACTTCTACGCGGAGCAAGGCGGGCAGGTCGGCGACACCGGTACCATCGACTTGCCGAACACCGCGGGCGTCGAGTTCGAGGTCGAAGACACGCAGCGCCTGGGCGAAACGGTGCTGCACGTTGGCTCGCTGCTCACCGGCGAGTTGAAAGTGGGCGACCGCGTTTCGCTCCAACAGGGCACGATGCGGCGCATCGACATCATGCGGAACCACACCGCGACGCACCTCCTCAACCTCGCGCTGCGCGAGGTGCTTGGGCACCACGTCGAGCAAAAGGGGTCGCTCGTCGATGGTGAGAAGGCGCGATTCGACTTCAGCCACGACAAGCCTGTGAGCGCGGAGCAGCTTCAGGAGCTCGAGCGGCGCGTGAACCGCCAGATCGTCATGGATCAGCCAGTCACCGCGATCACGATGCCGCTGGCGAAGGCCAAAGAGATTCAGGGCGTGCGCGCGGTGTTCGGCGAGAAGTACCCGGACCCGGTGCGCGTGGTGCTGATCGGGCCGGAATCGCCAGAGAAGGCCAGCCGCGACGACTCGGTCGAGTTCTGCGGCGGCACGCACCTGCCGCGCACGGGCACGATCGGCTACTTCAAGATTCTGTCGCAGGAACCGGTGGCGAAGGGCGTGCGCCGTATCACCGCCGTGACCGGCAAACCGGCTTACGACGACGTGCAGACCCGCAGCGCGGTTGTCGATGACCTCACGGGCAAGTTCCAGTGCCGGCCGGAGGAACTGCCGGCGCGTGTCGGGGCCATTCAGGAGCAACTCAAGGCGCTTCAGGCGCAACTAAAGAAGGCCGCGGGCGCAGCGCTCACGTCTGTCGTTGACGACTTGATCGCGAAGGCCGACGAGGTGCGCGGGACGAAGGTGATCGTCGCGAAGCTGCCCGAAGGCGCGAGCGCCGAGACCGTGCGCACGCAGGTGGACCGCATCCGGCAGAAGTGTGCGTCGACGTTCGTCGTCTTCGGCTGGTCGGAAGAGGAAGGCAAGGTGTCCGTGCTGGCGGCCCTGTCGCCCGATCTCGTGAAAAAGGGCTTGAAGGCCGGCGACATCGTGAAGCAAGTCGCCCCGCTGATCGGCGGCGGCGGCGGCGGCAAGCCCGACATGGCGCCAGCCGGCGGCAAAGACGCGGCCAAACTGCCCGACGCCCTCCGCCACGCCGACAAGCTGGGACGTGAACTGCTGGCGAAGTAGCGGAGGATTCACCACAAAGGCACGAACGACACGAAGAAGGCAGAGAGCAGAGTTCACATTCAATTCTCTGAATGCCTTCTTTGTGTCCTTTGTGCCTTTGTGGTGAAATCATTACTGAGCGTAGGCCGCGACCCAGGCGGGCACCGGCTCGACGCGGTCGCGGAACTTTACCATCGCGGCCACGGCGTCGGCCGCGCTGTACGGCTCGGCGATCCCCTGTTGCTTCCGCAGATGCGATTCGAGGCCGGCGAGCGCGACCACGGCCGCGCCCAGCGCCGGGCCTTCGTCCGAGACGAGGCGTTCGAGCGGCCGGTTAATCGCGCTAGCGAGAATCTGGCACATCAGTTGGCTGCGGGCCATCCCGCCGGACACGGTGACGCGGGTGATCGTCTGCCCCGCGGCCTCGTGCTCCTTCACCGCCCGCGCCAGCAGAAACGCCAGCGCCTCCAGACACGCCCGCACGCGCACCGGGCGCGACTCCGGCTCCGCGGGCGTCCACTTCACGCCCGGCTTGTCCACACCGACCGACGGCTCCGACAGCAGGAACGGCGACACGCTCACGCCGTTGCAGAGCGGCGGCACGTTTGCCGCCTCATCCTCGACGGTGTACCAGTCCTTCCCCGCGACCACATCGACGAACTGCGCGCCGTTGGAGTAGCACCGCATCCACAGGTACGGCCCCCAGTTCAGCTTCATCGCGTCGAGCGTGCCCGACCGCGGCAGTTGCGCCGACGACGAGTTCACCACGGCGGAGTTGCCCAGGATGATCGCGACCTGCCCGGCCTCCACCGCCCCGCCGCCGCTCAGCCCCGCAGCCTGATCGTCGAGTGTCGGGAACACGAGCGGGCGCTCGCCGCACGGTAGCCCCGCGTCGAGCGCCGTCGATTCGCTCAGCGGCCCGATGGGGTCGTTCATCCCGATGATGGCCGGCAGCGCGCGCCACGCGAGCGCGCGGTAGTGCTCGTTCGCGAGCGCGCCGAGCATGTCTTGTGACCAGCGATCCGTGCGCAGGTCCATGATTCCGGTGCTCGCGGCCGACGACACGCTCGTCACGTCGAACCGGCCGGTCAGGTAGCCCGCGGCGAGCGGGCCGTGCGGCAGAATCAATTCCGTGCGCGCCCAGTCTTCGGCGCGCAGCTCGATCTCGTCCTTCACCAGATGGGAGAGCGAGTACCGCACGGCCCACGGCCCGCCGGTGTACTCGTGCGGCTTGGTCGGGCCGAGGCGCGCGAGGCCGGCGGCGTGGTATCGCGCCAGCGTCTGATCGTTCCAACAGATCGCGCGGCGCACCTGATTGCCGTTCTCGTCGATGCGCCCCGCGGAGTGGTGCGTCGCGGACACGCCGGCCGCGGACCAGTTCGCCACCCACCGGCGGCTGAGCTTGCGCGCCAGCGCGCGCGTCGCGGCGCGGGCCTGCCCGTCGAGCATCATCAGGTTCAGCTCGCGCGTCCCGGTGTCGGAATAGAGCGGCTGACCCGCGGGCG
>SXHE01000457.1 GCA_005773755.1 Planctomycetia bacterium | reverse complement strand
CCGACCGACGACAAGCCGCTGCCCCCGCTCTACGCCATGACCCACGGCGGGATCGAGTCCACCGCGGCCGAGGAGATCACCCGCGACATCGGCGGCGAGGTGAAGAAGACCGCGCGCGGGCTGGTCGTGTTCCGCATGGACCAACTCACCGACAAGGTGCTGTCGCTGCGGACCACCGAGGACGTGTTCCTGATGGCGTGGGGGTCCGACTCGCTCACCTACAAGTCCGAAGACCTGGAGACGATCCGCAACTGGACCGCCCGCAAGCCGGACTGGGAGCACCTGTTCAAGCTGCACCACAAGTTGCGGCCCAAGACAAAGGGCCGGCCGACGTACCACATCGTGTGCCAGATGCAGGGCGAGCACGGGTTCCGCCGGGCCGACGCGCGGGCCGCGTTCATCGAGGGGCTGGCCGGCAAGGTGCCGCACGGCTGGCACTACAACAACGAGAACGCCTGGCTCGAAATCTGGCTGACGATCTACAGCAAGACGGCCGTGTGCGGCGTGCGCCTGAGCGATCGCACGATGCGGCACCGGACGTACAAGCTGGATCACGTTCAGGCGTCGCTACGGCCCACTGTGGCGGCGGCGATGGTGCGGCTCGCGGGGATCGGGCCGGGCATGACGGTGCTCGACCCGTTCTGCGGCGCGGGCACCATCATGGCGGAAGCGATGACCGTGGCCGAGCAGCGGGGCCGCGGCGGGGCGATCCGCGTGGTCGGCGGCGACATCGACCCGAACGCCGTGTTCGTGACCTCGCAGAACCTCGAACAAGTGGGCCGCGCCGACCTGGCCCGCTGGGACGCGACCGCGCTGCCGCTCGAAACCAACTCGGTGGACCGGATCGTCTCGAACCCGCCGTTCGGCAAGCAGTTGTCGAGCATCGAGAAGATCGGCGCGCTGTACGAGGCGTCGGCCGAGGAGTGGGACCGGGTGTTGCGGCCGGGCGGCCGGGCGGTGCTGCTCGCGATGGAGATCGAGGGGCTGAAGCGCGTGTTGCAGGGCCACCGGTGGCAGCAGGTGCGCCAAACCCGCGTGCGGCTGCTCGGCGCGCCGGCCGTCCTGACCGTGTGGAACAAGCCGGGATAGACGCTCGCGGGGCGTCGGCCCCTTGCACACTTTTTTCCCGCGCGGCACAATCGGTCGTCGCCGGTCTCTCGTCTGGTGATACGAGGATCGCGAACACGTCACCGCCTCGCGGGAGCACCCACCATGCGCGCCACGCACGACCCGTCGCCCGGTCAGATGCCCGAACCGGAAACGCCGGCCCAGGGGTTCTGGCTCCGCTGGCGGATGATTACCATCGCCCTCGCGGTGGTGCTCGCGCTGCCGGCCGCGCGGCAGGTCTACAATTGGTACGGCAAGTCGCGCGACGCCGCCCAGGCGCGGGCCGCGCGCGACACCACGGCCGTGGACCTCGCCAAGATCGAGGCCGAGCAACGGGTCGCGCGCGACGCGGCGATGGCGGAACTGAACAAGGCGACGGCCGCCGAAACCGAACTGACGAAGAAGCACCAGGACGAGTTGCAAAAGGCCCGGAAGGTTCTTGAAGACAAGGACTTCTCCGTGCGGCTGACCGGTCCGGCGCACGTCCAGCCGGGCGCGCCGAACTCGTGGAAGATCGAGACCCTCAACCGCCACGGCGAGCCGATCAAGCCGAAGAAGCTCGAAGTGGTCGTGAAGGACGCGAAGGGCGCGGAACTCGACAAGAAGACCCACGAGCGCCCGACCAGCGGTTCCACGTCGCTCGACCTGCCGCTCGCGTTCTGGGCGAAGGTGAAGCCGGGCACCGAACTGTTCGTCGAAGTGTCCGCGCTGACCGATGACGACCGCAAGGGCGTGCTGAGCGAGCTGATCCCGCTCGCGCGGCCGGTGTTCGTCACTCACTTGGCGACCGACAAGCCACTGTACAAGCCGGGCGAAACGGTCCGTTTCCGCTCGCTCACACTCGACCGCGCCGCCCTCACCCCGCCGGCGCACGACCTGATCCTCAAGTTCCAGCTCCGCGATCCGGGCGACGCGATCACCCACCTCGACACCGGCAACGGCCGGCTCCTGAGCAACTTCAAGCCGGTGCTGGGGCCGGACGGCAAGCCGCTGCGCGGCATCGGCGTCGGCGAGTACGCGATCCCCGAAACCGCGCCGGGCGGTGAGTACAAGCTCGACCTGATCGAGATTCAGAGCGGTACCGGGCAGCAGCACCTGCTCGAAACGCGCAAGTTCATCGTGAACCGGTACGTGCCCGATACGTTCGAGAAGAAGCTGGAGTTCGACGGCAAGAGCTACGGCGCGGGCGCGACGGTGAAGGCCCGCGTCGAGGTGTCGCGCACCGCCGGCGGGCCGATGAAGGACGCGAAGGCCACCGCCACCGCGACCGTGGACGGCAAGAGTTTCTACGAGATCAAGAACGCCCGGTTCGACATCGTGCCGGCCGAACGCGGGCTGACGAAGGGCGTGCTCGACGTGACGTTCGAGCTGCCCAAAGACCTGTTCGACAAGGTGAAAGACGCGCCGCCGAGCGCGACGCTGGCGCTGAACATTCAGGACGGCAGCGACACCGAATCCATCGTGCGGCCGATCCCGCTGGTCGCGAAGAACCTCAAGGTCGAGTTCTTCCCGGAAGGCGGCGACCTGATCGACGGCACGCCGGGCCGCGTGTACTTCATGGTGCGGATGCCCAGTCTCAAGGCGACCGAGCCGGGCAAACCGGCTGACCTGAAGGGCTACATCACGGACGGCACGAACAAGGTCGCCGATGTCGCGACGCTGACCGACGCCGCGAACCCCGGCGTCAACCGCGGGCACGGCATCTTCGACATGACGCCGAAAGCCGGGGCGAAGTACTTCCTCAAGATCACCTCGCCCGAAGGCATCACGGAGCCGACGAAGGACGGCTTCCCGCTGCCCGCGGCGAAGGCCGACGGTGTGGCCCTCACCGCGCTCGACGCCATCACGACGCAGGGCGGCGCGATCCGCGTGCGCCTGCAATCGCCGACCGCGAAGACGCTGCACGTCGGGGCGTACGCCCGCGGCCGGCTTGTCGCGCACACCAAACTCGATGTGACCGCCGGCACCGCGTTCGACGTGGCCCTGAAGGGCGACGACAACGCCGGCGGCGTCACCCGCGTCACGGTGTTCGAGGAACCGAAGGGCGCGGCCGAGGGCCGCGCGGCCCTCATCCCCCGCGCCGAGCGGCTCGTGTTCCGCAAGCCCGATCAGGCGCTCATCCTGAACGTGCAGCCCGACAAGACGCGCTACAGCCCCGCCGGGAAGGTGCGGCTCGAACTGACCGCGTTCAACGAGGGCGAGAAGCCGACGCCCGCGGTGCTGCTGGTCGGTGTGGTCAACCGCAGCGTCATCACGATGGCCGACAACAAGACCGACCGGCTGATGCCGACGCACTTCCTCCTGTCCGGTGAGGTGAAGCACCCGGCCGAACTGGAACACGCCGACTTCCTGCTGACCGACCACCCGCAAGCCGCGGTCGCGCTCGACCGGCTGCTCGGCACGCAGGGCTGGCGGCGGTTCGCGGAGCAGAACGCGGACGACAAGAAGCCGCTCGATACGGACGTGGACAAGATGCTGGTCGCGCACGGTCAGCGCACGTCGGCCCCGTTCGCGCTGTACAAGCTCGAAGAGCAGCGGGTGAACGCCGAGTTCCGGCCGAAGCTCGAACAGGCCACGATCGCGCGGAGCCTCGCCGAAGCCGACTGGACCGCGCGCAACGGTGCGGTCGAAGCGACGACCCAACTGAACGCGGCGAAGGTCGCGGCGAGCGAAGCTGAGACGAAGTACAACGCGGCGGCGAGCGAGTTGTACAAGCACGAGACGCGGCCGACGCGCCCGCCGTCGTGGGGGCTGCCGGCGCTCGCGGTGATGCTGTTCGCGGTGGGCATCGGTGGCGCGGCGCTGACCGTGTCGCGGCCCCGCGGCGCGCGCCGGCCGTATTACTTCGGTACGTTCCTGCTGTTCGCGGTCGGCGCGCTGACCGTCGCCGCGGTCGCCCAGTCGTGGGCCACGAGCGAAACCGAGATCGCGTGGAAGAAGACCAACGACCTGAAGAAGACGACCGAGACTGCGGACGAAGAGCGTCAGGTCGCGCAGAAC
Source organism: Planctomycetia bacterium (assembly GCA_005773755.1). GTDB lineage: Bacteria > Planctomycetota > Planctomycetia > Gemmatales > Gemmataceae > Gemmata. The sequence continues at coordinate 3,531 of SXHE01000457.1, read as the reverse complement.
CGCGCCCGCGTCTTCCGTGGGGCGGAAGCGAACCTCGCGAACGAAGACGCCGGGTTCGATGGCGCGAACGCGCCGCGCGGTGGCGCGGGTGCCGCACCGCCTCCGATGGCTCCCGGTGGGGCGTTCCCGCAACCGAAGGAAGCGCCGCACCTCGATCCCAAGCCGGAAGCCAAGCCCGCGCCGGGCGACAAGGACGCGGCGAAGAAGTTCGACGGGTTCGACGATCGCGGGCGGAATCAGGTTCTGAAGGAAGCGAAGGCCGGCGAGCGCAAGAACGAGATGGAGAAGATGCGCAACGCGCTGGCCAAGGGCGACCCGCGCCCGGCACCGGTGATGCCCGGTCGCCCCGGTGGGTTCCCCGGTGGCCCGCCGGCCGCCGGCAAGCCGTTCCCCGGTGGCGGCGGCTTCGGCCCTCCCGGTATCCCGCAACCGGTCATGACGCCGTTCGTGGTGCGCGAATTCGCCCACCAGCGCGACCCCTCGCTCGGCGAGGTGCGCAGCGACTTCACGGAAACCGTGTACTGGCACCCGGTGCTCGTGCTGCCGGAAAACGGCAAGAGCTTCGTCGAGTTCCAACTGTCCGACGACATCGCCCGGTACGAGGTGCTCGTCGCCGGCCACACGCTCGACGGGCGCATCGGCTCGATCACTAAGACCATCGAGGCACGGCAGGCGTTCAGCATCGACCCGAAGCTGCCGCTGCAAGTGTCGCACACGGACATCATCGACGTGCCGCTGCGCGTCACCAACGACATCGGCGACGCGCGTAAGGTGAACTTCGGCCTGACGCTCAACGGCCTCAAGGCCGACGGCGCGCTGCCGGACTTCCTGGAACTGGCCGCGGGTAAGAGCGGGCGCAAGGTGTTCCGCCTGAAGGCCGACACACTCAGCGGCGACGGCGTCGTCACCGCGACCGGCACCAGTGGCGACGACAAGGACGTGATCCGCCGCACGATCAAGGTCGTGCCGGACGGCTTCCCCGGCGTCGGCTCGGTCAGCGACACGCTGGAGAAGGGCCGCGCCGCCGGCACCGTGCGCTTGCCGAAGGACGTGATCGCGGGCACGCTCAAGGTGCGGCTCGAAGTGTATCCCACCTCGATGGCCGACCTCGTGAAGGGACTCGACGGCCTCATGCGTGAGCCTTACGGTTGCTTCGAGCAGACCTCGACGAGCAACTACCCGAACGCGATGATCCTCGACTACATGAAACAGACCAACCAAACGAACCCCGCGGCCGAGGCGAAGGCGAAGGGGCTGCTGGACAAGGGCTACGCCAAGCTGATCTCCTTCGAGTGCCCGGACACCCCGGAGAAGGTACGCCAGGGGTTCGAGTGGTTCGGGGCGACCGACCAGCAGCACGAGGCGCTGACCGCCTACGGCCTGTTGCAGTTCAAGGACATGGCCCGCGTTCACACCGTTGATCCCGCGCTCATCAAGCGGACCCAGAGCTACCTGATGTCGCGTCGCGACGGGCAGGGCGGGTTCAAGCGGAACCCGCGGGCGCTCGACCAGTTCGGTGGCGCGCCGGACCACACCACCAACGCCTACATCGTGTGGGCGCTGGTGGAGAGCGACCCGGATAACGCCGAGAACCTCGACCTGACGAAGGAGATTCAGGCGCTCAAGACGCAAGCCCTGGACGAGACCACGGCCGGCGGGAAGGACGCCTACTTCCTGGCGCTGGTCGCGAACGTGCTGAACCTGCGATCCGACCGCGACGCGAACAAGATTCTGGACCGGCTCAAGGACAAGCACGCGAAGGCCGGGGCCGTGACCGGCGCGCAGACCAGCATCACCCGCTCCGGCGGGCGCACGCTGGAGATCGAGACGACCGCGCTGACGCTGCTGGGCTGGCTCCGCGCCAACGACCCGAAGTACGGGGCCACCGTCAAGGAGTCGATCAAGTGGCTCGGCCAGCAGCGCGGCGGCTACGGGGCCTACGGCTCGACGCAGTCGACCATTCTCGCGCTCAAAGCGCTGACACTGTACGCGAAGAAGTCGGCGCACCCGTCCGAGAGCGGCGAGATCCGCGTGCTGGTCGGGGGCAAGGTGGTCGGCACCCGCAAGTTCAGCGAGAAGGACGTGGAGGTGATCGGCCTCGACATCCCGAACGCCGAGGAAGTGTTCAAGGGCGGCGAGACCGAGGTTTCCATCGAGACCGACGCGAAGCAGCCGTACCCGTTCGCGCTGTCTTACGCCTACACGAGCCGCACCCCGGTCAGCGCCGAGAAGTGCGCCGTGTTGGTGGGCACAAAGCTCGCCAAGCTCGAAGCCGGTGAAGGCGACGCGGTGCCGCTGAACGTCACCGTTGAGAACAAGCTGGACAAGGGACACGGCATGGTGGTCGCCATCGTCGGCATCCCGGCCGGCATGAAGGTGCCGACCGACATGAAGGAGCTGACCGCGCTGCGCGAGAAGGGGACCATCGCGTACTTCGAGACCCGTGACCGCGAGCTGATCCTGTACTGGCGCAGCATGGCCCCGAAGCAGAAGATCGACGTGACGGTGAGCCTGGTGTGCGACGTGCCCGGCGAGTACCGCGGTCCGGCCAGCCGGGCGTACCTGTACTACGACGCGGACCACAAGCACTGGGTCGAACCGCTGGCCGTGAAGATCGCGCCCGCGAAGTGACTCGCGAACCCACGTAAACCCGACACCGAACCCCGCGGGCCGACCGCGGGGTTCTTTCGTTTGTGCTCCCGGCTCTTGGGGTGGAGCGCCGCGGGCGGCTTGGGTAGAGTGGGAGGTGATCCGTCACGGAGGTGGCCCATGCGAACCGCGTTCGTTGTCGCGCTGTTGCTCGGTTCGGTCGCGCTCGCCGGCGCGCAGCCCGGAAAAGACCCGCCGCCGGTGGTGATCTCCAAAGACCCGGAGCCGCGGTACAACGTCCGGGCGCGGGTCAAGCAGTTCCCGCAAGGGACGCCAAAAGAGGCGCTCAAATCGGTGCTCGCGGCGGTCGAGCAGAACGACTATGCCTACCTCGTGGCTCAGTTGCTCGATCCGAAGTTCGTGGACGCCGCCGCGACCGAGCGGGCGAAGGAGTTCGTGCCGGGCGCGGAGGCCCAGCTCGCGCAGCTGCGCGAGTTCCAGCGGGCCAACGCCGCGAAGATCGACCCCGCGAGCCGCGTCCCGCTCGACCCGGTGGCGTTCCGCGCGGTGGCCGCGAACAAGGCCCGCGAACTCGGGTTCAAGCAGCTCCTCAAGGACGTCGAACAGAAACTGATCGACGACCCGCAGGTGTTGAAGGACTTCCGCAAGATCGCGCGCGAAGGCTCGTTCGCCGACGCCGATCCCGCCGCGAGCGCCACGCACCCGGACGTAAAGGGCCGCGCCCTGTACTTCAAGAAGGTCGGCGACCGCTGGTACCTGGAGAACCGCCTGGGCGAAGAGAAGAAAGACCCGTGAACCGCGCTCCGCTGTGGCGAAACGACCAACGCGGCCGCGACTTTGCCTCGCGGCTGAGGTGCGAACGCCGCCGGAACTGGAACTGTCAACGAAAAACCCCCGCTGGCACCAGACGCCAGTGGGGGT
>SXHE01000456.1 GCA_005773755.1 Planctomycetia bacterium | reverse complement strand
TCGAGGACCAGAAGGACAGCATCAAGCTCAGCTCGCTGGTGTCCAACGTGGTGGACAAGGCGACCCAGGAGAAAATCGACGTGGTGAAGTCTCGCCTGATCCGCAACTACGGCTATAACGAAGCAAGTGCCACCGACGTGCTGAACTTCGTGGCCAGCATCTTCGCCCGCGGACAGACGAAGAAGTAAGGTTAGCCGCGACCCGAAGGGGAGCGCGGACCAAATACGCCCGCCGGGGTTTGGAGGGGTGGGGGCCTGACCGACCTGAAGGTGTGAACCTGGTCAGGGCGGAAGCAGCAGCCATAAGCATTGGAGGGTGCGGCTCAGGGCACCCCCATCCTTTCACTCCCCGGCGGCGCGACACACACCGAAGCCCACCCGCGCAAGTGGGTGGGCTTCAGTCACGAATGCGGCCCCGAACGGCGGAGCCAAGATGACGATTGCCGTGCTGTGCCCGCAGTGCGGGATCGCTTGCGACGTACCGGTCGCACAGTTCAACGTCGAGCGGCCGTGCCCGGTCTGCGGAGGGCGGTTCCTACCGGCTGCGGCCCGCCGCGAGCCGCTCGCGCCCGCGGCCCTCGCGCCGTTACCGCCGGCTCCGCCCCCGGTTGCGGCACCGCCGGTCCCGCTTCCGCCGCCACCCGTTCCGCGCTACCCGCTTCCCGCACCCGCCGTGCCGCCCCACACCGCACCGACCGGTCGCGGGGTGCTCGGTGTGGTTATTGGCCTGATCGTGTTCGTGAGGATCGTCGGCGGGCTGTTCAGTGGCGGGACGAGTCAGACGCCCCCGGCCGTGGACACCAACCGGTTCGAGCAACTCAGAGGGCCGGATTACTCCGCGGCGACGGGCGCGGCGCGTGCCGAGATCATCGGAACGTGGCGGCTCGTGTACCAGTCGTCGCGCCCGCTCGGGGCGGGCAACTACGATTACGGGGAGACGAAGACGTTCCGCGCGAATGGAACCATGACCCGGACATCGCCGTGGGGCGGGATCGGAGGATCGGAACAGGGAACGTACCGCATCGTTGACGACAAGACCCTGAGCTGGACGTTCAACGGCGTCACAAGCCAGTGTCGCATCGTCTCTCTTTGGCCACGGAATTTGACCATCACCTACACCGCTGGCGACGGGAGTACCGTGGATGAGCGGTACGTCTATGCCACCTCGTCACCGTGAGCGGGGCCGTCGCAAGAGCGCGCTTCCCGGCCTCCGTGATTGCCCCGCGCGCGCGTCTGCGGTACGGTAGGAGCGCCCCACAAGGAGCGTGCTGTGCCTCGGTTGATCGTCATTCGCGGCGTGGACGAGGGAAAGCAGTTCGAGCTGACCGGCACCGGCGTCACCGTCGGCCGGCACTCGGCCAACGCGGTGTCGCTGCACGACACGCAGGTGTCGCGCAAACACCTCGAACTGCGCCCCGGACCGAACGGCTACGAACTGCTCGACCTGGGCAGCGGCAACGGCACGCTGCTGAACGGCCAGCCGGTGCAGGTGGCCCCGCTCCGCAGCGGCGACACCATCTCGCTCGGCCAGACGATCCTGATGTTCACGCTGGGGCGGAACGAGGCCGGGGGCGGCGCGAACGACCTGACCGAGCGCGTGCGGCTCCAGGCGCGGCCGGAACAGGACCTCGCCTCGGCCATCGTGCGCACCGTGGCCGCGGACGCCGGGAGCCAGATTCTGTCGCGCCCGACTGCCGCGAGCGACTGGCTCCGCGCCCGGCTCGCTAGCCTCGCCGCCCTGTACGAGACCGCGGAGATCATCAGCCACATCCTGGACGTCGACCAGCTCCTCGACACGGTCATGGGCCTTGTGTTCAAGTCGGTGGACGCCGACCACGGCTGCTTCATGCTGCGCGACGAAGACGGCCGACTCGTTCCGAAAGCCGTGCATTACCGCGAGGGCACGAACCGGCAAGAGGAACTCGGCGTCAGCCGCACGGTCGTCGACCACGTCATCAAGGAGAAACAGGGCGTACTGGTGTCGGACGTGTACGCCGACGACCGGTTCCGAGGTGTCGAGAGCCTGCACCGGCACAACATCCGCGAAGTGATCTGCGTGCCGATGAAGGGCCGGCGCGAGGTGGTCGGGGTGCTGTTCCTCGACACCCACTCGACGCTCAAGCAGGCGGTGAACCGCGGGCTGGAGGCGAGCAAGTTCACCGAGGACCACCTGCACCTCGCCAGCGCCATCGCGCACCAGGCCGCCATCGCGGTCGAAGAGAGCCGCTACCACGAGGCGCTGGTGAACGCGGAGCGGCTCGCGGCCGTGGGCCAGACCATCGCGGCCCTGTCGCACCACATCAAGAACATCATGCAGGGCGTCCGGTTCGGCGCGGACATGGTGCGCACCGCGATGAAAGAGGACGACCGCGACCTGATGGGCAAGGGCTGGAAGCTGGTCGAGCGGAACCAGGGCCGCATCGACGACCTGATCCTGGACATGCTCAGCTTCTCGAAGGAGCGCGAGCCGTCCGTCGAGCCGACCGACCTGAACAAGCTGTGCGAGGACGTACTCGACATGGTGCGCGGCCGGGCGAAGGACCGCGGCGTCGCGCTCGACTGGCACGCGGGTGTGGGCGTGGCCGCGGTGCCGTGCGACCCGGACGGCATCCACCGCGCGGTGCTGAACCTCGTGAGCAACGCCATCGACGCGCTCGAAGACAAGACGGACGCGAAGCTCGCGGTGCAGGCGATTCTGGAACCGGACGGCGCGTGGGCGAAGGTGATCGTGCTCGACAACGGCCCCGGCATCCCGGCCGAGAAGCTCGAAGACATCTTCAAGCCGTTCGTCAGCACGAAGGGGAGCCGCGGCACCGGGCTGGGCCTGCCGGTCAGCCGGAAGATCGTCCGCGAACACGGCGGCGACATCCTCGTGCAAAGCGTGCTCGACAAGGGGAGCAAGTTCACGATCCGCGTGCCGATGAAGTCCGCCTTCGCCGGCGACGCGCTGGCCGCGACCGGCACGCACCCGGTACTGCCGCCCTCTTCGTAAGTGAAGGGGCCCTTGAAGAGAAGGGGTTCGGAAGAGAAGGGGTGAAGGGGTGAAGGGCTGAAGGGACAAATGCCGTTGGTGCTCTGTCTTCTCACCCCTTCACCCCCTCTCTTCAAGGGGCCGCACATCTTACCCAGGCGGAACACTTTCGCTGATCCGGTGCAGTTCGCCACGCGCTCCCGCCGGTACGATTCCCCGCGCCACTTTGTAAAAATGACAGGCGCGCAATTTCGCCTCATGCGGGCGTGAACAACAATGGAAGCACACACCCGCGGCGCGGCGAGTCGTAACGACCGTTGCGAACTCGCCCGCCGGTGAGGTTCACCATGTTTTCGCACCTTCTGCGTTCCAAATCTCTTCGCACGCTTGCCGGCGTGAGCTGCCTGGCAATCACGGGCGCGGCCGGCGCGCTGCTCGCGCAACCCAGCGAACCCGCAACGCCGCCCGCGGCGCAGGCCGAACCCGCGAAGCCGGCGACCGTTGCGAAGGCGCAACCGGCCGTATCCGACGTGACGCTGGCCCGTGCTGCGCTGGCCGCACTCGACGCCGACCCGGTGCTCAAGGACGTGAACCTGATCGTCAGCGTGGTGGACCGCGGCGCGGTCGTCGGTGGCCCGGTGGTGAGCGACGAGATCAAGAAGCGCGCGGAGGCCGTGATCCGCGGGGTGCCGGGCATCGAGTCGGTGAAGAACGTGTGCTTCGTCCAGGCCGACCCGGACCCGCTGCTCCGCGCGGTGGCCGAACGGATGAAGCCCGGTGCGCGGCCCGCGACCGCCGCCCCGCTGCCGGGCGTCGCGCTCGCCCCGACCGCACCGGAAGGGTTCCTCCCCCCGGTGCCGCCGGAGCCGGCGAGCGATCTGGTCGTTGCCGCCAAGCCGAACAATACGGTGGTCGCGCAAGCGCCGGTGTTGCCACCGGTGAGTGTGCTCGGCGGGCCGGTCGCCCCGGCCGGGCCGGGTAGCGTGGCGAAGGTGTCGCCGCTGCCGACGGTCGCGCCGACCGCACCGGCGACGCCCGCACTGCCGACCGCCCCGGCCGCGCTGACGGGGGCGAAGCCCGACGTGCAGGGCGTCGCCACCGCACTCCGCCGAACCGACGCGCGGTACGCGCGACTGACGGTCGAAGTGAAGCCGGACGGCGGGTTGTACGTCTCCGGTTGGAGCGCGAAGCCAGCAGACGCCTGGGACTTCGCGACGGAACTGCGGAAGCTGCCCGGCGTCGCACGCGTCGCCGTCGATCAGGCGCTGTTGAAGTAGCCTCTTCCGACGAGCCGGAAGCGTGAGCGACGGACAACGCC
>SXHE01000455.1 GCA_005773755.1 Planctomycetia bacterium | reverse complement strand
TCGCCCTAACCGCGGGCCCCGTCGAGCGCGGCCCGGACGCCCCGTACCCGCCGGGCTGGTACGACCTCGCCCCCGGCCGCTACGTCCGGTTCGCGGTCGCCGATACCGGCGTGGGTATGACCGACGAGGTTCTGGCCCGAATGTTCGAGCCGTTCTTCACCACCAAGCCAACCGGCAAGGGGACCGGCCTGGGGCTGGCGATGGTTCACGGGATCGTGAAGCAGCACCACGGGTGGATCGAGATCCACTCGCGCCCCGGTGCCGGTACGCGCATCGAACTGAACCTGCCGATCGCGGAGATCGTCAACACGCCCTCGGTGTCCGAGTCGCCGACCCCGCTGCCCGGTTCGCTGTCCGACCCGGTGCTGGCCGGCGCGCCGCGCCCGCCGCGCCCGCTCACGGTTCTGTTGGTCGACGACGAGTACATGATCCGCGACCTGGGCCGCGCGGTGCTGACCCGGGCCGGGTTCCGCGTGCTGACCGCCGACAACGGGGCCGAGGCCGTGGACGTGTTCGCCCGCCAGTACGCCGACATCGACCTGGTGATCCTCGACGTGACCATGCCGCGCATGAACGGCCGCGACGCCTTCCACCGCATGATGGAGATCAACCCGTCGGCCCGGATCTTGTTCTCGACCGGCTACTCGGCCGACGAGCTCGCCGAAGTGGACGGTTCCGCGGGCCTGTTGAGCAAGCCGTATCGCCCGCAAGACCTGGTCGGCGCCGTCCGCACCGCGCTCACCATCACCCCGCAACCGTTCGGCTGAGCGCGGCCGAGCGCGCCGCGGGGTTCACACGCGCAACCCGGTAATAAACCACCTCGCGAGCCGCGCCCGCAAGGGCGCGGGGCCGGGCGGCGCGTCCAGGTCATCGTACTCGTGTGTGTGATCCGAGTTGCTTGCCCCGCTCCCGTGCGGGCGCGGCTCGCCAAGGCAGCGCTTTCCTCGGAATCGTATCACTCCCGTGTGGCCCTATTCGGCGGCCATTTCGTCTGTGAGGTTGGCGTCGGTGTAGACGTTCTGCACGTCGTCGTGGTCGTCTAGTGCGTCCATGAACCGGATCACCTTTTTGCCGACCTCAACGTCGATGTCTTTCGGAGTCTTGGCGAGGAACTTGACCTCGGCCTCGGTCGCCTCGATGCTGGCCCCCTTCAGCGCGTCGGAGACGGCGGTGAACTTGGACGGGTCGCAGGTGATCTCGAACACGTCATCGACGCGCTGGAGGTCGTCGGCCCCGGCCTCGAGGACGCTGCCCATGAGCGCGTCCTCGTCCGGGTACTTGGTGGCGTCGATGACGAACAGCCCCTTGCGGTCGAACAGGTACATGACGCTGCCCGGCTTGCCCGGCTCGATGCCGCCGCGCTTCTCGAAGAGTTGGCGGATCTCGCCGTTGGTGCGGTTCCGGTTGTCCGTCATCACCTCGACCAGTACCGCGACCCCGTTCACCATCCCCTCGTACATGATCTCGTCGTAGTTCGCGCCCTCGATCTCGCCGGTGCCGCGCTTGATGGCCTTCTCGATGTTGTCCTTGGGCATCGAGACGGAGCGGGCCTTGTCGATGGCGTAGCGCAGCGGCAGGTTCATCGTCGGGTCGCCGCCGCCGGCGCGGGCCGCGATGATGATGTACCGGCTCAGTTTGCTGAACAGCTTCCCGCGCTTCGCGTCCACCACGGCCTTGTGCCGCATGATGTTCTTCGCGTGGCTGTGACCCGCCATAGTCCTGGTCCCTCTCGGTAATCTGAGATGGGACCAGTATAGCGGATGCGCCCGCGCGCGGCGGTGGGAGGCGCGATCAGCGGCGCACGAACTCGTAGGCCCCGGTGGGGTACACGGTGTAGGCGGTGGAGGTGACGCCGTTGCGCGTGCTCGCGAGGAACGCGGGCGGCGACACCACAACGCGCACCCGCACCGTAACCGTTTCGCCGGGTTTCGCCAGACCCGCGTGAACCACCGCGCTCTGGAAGTGCGAGTCGAGGGTGTACTGGTCCGTGCCCCACACGCTCCCGTTGGTGCCGGCCGGCGCGCCGGTCACGGTGAACACGAACTCCTTGTTGAACTGGTTCTGGTACTGGGTCATGTGCTGCGGGGCCGGGATCGCGCCGGCCAGATCGACGTTCCCGCCGCGCCCGGTGCCCAATGCGTGCAGGTCGTGGAGCTTCACCTTCTGCTCGCCGAACTGGAACGTACTCACCTTCAGGAACTCGGCGCTCAAGCGGCCGGCGATCTTGGAGTCGTCGGTGTGAATCACGTCGAACTCGCGCACCTCCAACAGCGCCGCGGGCACCTTCGACTTGATGGCGACGCTGATCTCCTCGGCCCGCCGGCTCACCTCCGGGTCTTCGCTCTTCATTGCCTTCAGAATCGCCGGGTACGCGCGCGCCTTGTGCCTCTTCAGCTCCTCGGTCGCGGTCTCGCGGGTCTTGAAATCGGAGTGGTTGAGATTCGCGACGGCCAGCGCGACCTTCTCGGCGATGTCGGGCGGCACGCGGGTGGCAAACTCGATCTTGCGCACGTCGGCGACGGCGACCCGCAGGATGCCGTGCTTGGTCACCAGTTCCAGTTTGTCGTCGAGCAGTTTCAACTTCATCGCGCTGTCGTCGATGTAGCGCACTTCGATCTCGCCGCCCTCGTCGGCGGGCTTGGCGGGCGAGGTCTTGGGCGCGGGCGGCTCCGGGGCACCGGCGCACACGGGCGCGGCGGCGAGCGCGACCAGAAGTAGAACGAGCGAACCGGTGCGGGGCATGTGCAAGCCCTCGAAACGGGAAGTGAGGTCGGGGCCAACGCGCAGATTCTACCCCCGCGCGGGCGATCCGTTGGCGCGAATTTCCCCGGCGTCGTTACTTCGGCATGTCGTCCGCACAGTAGACGTAGCGGTGAACGACGTACCGGCCCAGCCCGCCGCGGCTGCGGAACACCGTGGGCTGGTTGAACGGGAACTCGTTGGCGAACGGGGAGCCGTGCGGCAGCAGGTGCTGCGGGCCGACCGGCGGGCCGAGCAGCTCGCGCAGCCGGCCCGGATCGGTCACGCCCAGCGTGGTCCATTCCAGGTCGGTGATGAGGTACACCTCGGTGCCGGGCGGTTGGCCGCTGATGTTGGCGACCACCGCGTCCAGTGCGAACTTCCGGCCGATGACGGCCCGCCCGTCGTCCTCGCGCGGCGGGATGCTGATGACCGTGAACACGTGCATGTACCGGATGCCCGGGTCCAGGTCCAGGATCAGGTAGATGGCGTGCGGCGAGTCGAACCACGCGATCACGCGGCGGCCCTTGTCGCCCTTCTGAATGCCCTTCGAGCGGAAGAACTCCGCGACCTCGTTCAGCTCGTGCCAGCCGATGGACGCCTCGTGCGGCGGGTGCAGTTGGAGCCGGTCGCGCAGCGCGTACACCTCCGCGTCGGTCATGTCCGGGCGGAAGCACTGGGGCCAGTACCGCAGCCGGTTCGGGTCGAACAGCGGGTGCCGGACGACGTACCGCTCGCGGGTCTTCTCCGACAGCGCGCCCAGTTCGGCCTTCGCCTTTTCGCTGTGGTCCGCGGCGAAGTACAGCCCGTTGGTGAGCGCGATCCAGAGCAGTACCACGAACGCCCAGGCCCAGCGGTGCGAGGCCCAGATGCCGAGCATCAGGAACGTTTCGGGGACGTGAACGTACTGGAACCCGCGCTGGACGACGAGCGCTTGGGCGGCCCACACGATGTACAGCCCGCCGAGGACGCCGCGGACGAACCGGGCGTCGGCCCCGGCCTGCTTGTCCCACAGGTGCCGCGGGAGCCAGTGACCGATGAACCCGGCCCGACCCGGCCGCGCGCCGGCCGCGCCGCGGCTCGACCACAGCGCCGCGTCGAGCACCGACACCAGCGCCAGCGGCACGGTAACCAGGATGCACAGGCTCCACGGCGGGAACCAGTGCAGTTCCAGGTCCATGCGGTCGGCGAGTTCCGTGCGCGCGAGGGCGACGTACCACGGGTTCCACACGGTGAACACTTCGACGAACGGTCCCCAGGTGCCGGACGCGACCAGCCACAGCAGACCCGACAGCCCAATCGTGACGCCGCCGAGCACGTTGCCGAGCAGGTCGTGCGCGAGCGCGCGCCACGGGCGCGGATTCTCGCCGGCGATCCGCCGCGCGGACAGCAGCCACACGGTCGCGGCCATGAGCACCGCGTGCGGCTTCATCCACACCGCGAAGCCCCACAGCACACCTTCCACGAACGAGGCGCGCAGCGGGGAGGGCGAAGAACCTAACCCCCCAGCCCCCTTCCCTAAGAGGG
>SXHE01000454.1 GCA_005773755.1 Planctomycetia bacterium | reverse complement strand
GGCTCGAAGCGGTTCGCCAGGATGTCGTCGATCAAGCCCTCGTCGCACTCGCCGACGACGAGGTCGAAGAACCGCAGCGCGTCCGCCGGAAAGCACTTCGCGTGCGGACCGCCGAGGACCGTGCGGACGCCGCGCCCGCGGTAGTACCGCGCGAGCGCGTAGGCCAGCCCGCTCGCCTGCGTGGTCGCGGAGACGAACACGATGTCGAGGTCGTCGGGCAGCAGACTCGCCGGGTCGGCCTGGCCGTAGTAGGTGGCGTAATGGGTGCGGTGCCCGCGGCGCCGGCACCACGTCGCGACCACTTGCGGCATCACGCTGTAGAGCACCTTGCGCATCGCCAGCGCGACGTTGCGCCCGCGCCACTCCGGCGGCACCGTGTACGCGATCAGTTCGATGACGCCGACGTTCACGCTTCACCATCCGAAAACGGGTAACTGGTGGGTGCCGGGAGGGCCGGTCCGCCGGCGGTCAGCGACCCGCAACCGGCGACATGATGACGGCCACGAACAGCGGTGCCCCGGCGCGCCGAGCGGCGGTCGTCACTCGCTCCAGAGTTTGTTCAGGTCCAGGGTCGCCAACTTGCCCGCCGTGGCCGGACCGCTGCCGTCGGCGAAGCGGAGGTGAACCTTCCGTTCCGCCGGCTCGAACACGAACGTCTGGATCGTCATGTCGATCTTGTCTTCGAGCAGTCGGGCGCCGTGCAGTGCCTTTTTGAGGTCGTCGATACCGAACACCTCGTCCGCCTTCACGGCCACCGACGCGCTCAACCCGTCGAACCGCTTGAACGTGTCGAACTGTTCCTTGAGCTTCGGGTTCTTCATCACACAGAAGTGGTTCGTGCAGACGCCGGGGGCGTCCTTGAAGCGCCGGACGGCGAGGGCGTCGGGCGTCACCTCGATGACCGCCCCGCCCTTCGTGTCGGCGACGACCAGGCTCGTCACCGACGCGCGCTCCATGCCGTCGAGCAGCTTGATCGCGTCGCCGACGGTCGCACACTCCTCCAGCACGCGGCGGTACGCCAGGGCGAACGGGACGCCCTTCGGGTTGAACAGTGTCGTCGTGTCCGGGTCCTGTACCTCGTGGCTGGCGATCGTCAGCCCGGCGTCGTTCATCCCCGTGAAGCACCCGACGAAGCCGGGGAAGCCGGCCGACGCGAACGCGTGCTTCTCGGGGTCGTCCGAGCGGTACACCGTCAGCAGGCTGTAGTGGTGGAGGTAGCCGAAGTGGTAGAAGTCGAGGTTGCGCCCGAAGAGCAACCCCTTGGTGCTACTGTGCCGGGGCGGGACGATCACGCTCGAACACCCGCGGACGAGTTCGCCCTGCGGGACGTGTCCGAGGTCGAACAGGCCGTTGATCGCGGCCAGTCGCGCGTAGTCCGTCACGCCCTTTCCGGCCGCGTCGGCGAGCGCCTTCAACTCGGCCCGGTGCGCCTCGGGGAAGTTGCGCTCCAGGCTCGCGGCCTTCTTCACAACGTGTGGCCAGAGGGTGAGTTCCGCGGTCGCGAGGGCCAGCTTGAACCGGGCGTCCCGTTTGGTCCACGTCGGGTTCGTCCGGAGGATCTCGTTGGCGCACTCCCCGAGGAAGTACTCGCGGGGGAAGTCGAACAGCGGCTTCGCCTGCCGCGCGGCCAGGGCGCCGGTCTGCTCCCCCATCTCCTTGGGCGAGCCGCGGAGGATGAGGACGGGGACTCCGTTGACGTACGTCAACTTCCCCTTTCCGTGTTCGCCTGCCTTGTAGCGGAACGGTTCGGCCCCCTGAAGCCCGCCGGCCGTCAGGAGCAGTAATGCGAACGGGAACCACAGATTGAGATCGCGGCGCATCGTCATCCCCTTTTCAGCTCGTGAATAGGGCCGTTGTGCATTAGCCGTAAGTACCGCACAGTGCAGCAGTTGTAGCAATTGGCTTCAATCGCCACAACTTGTGTCTGGCTTGCTGGTTACGGCGAATCGGCCCCCTAATGCACAACAACCCTAATACCGACCGTCGTTCTTACCGGCCCTCACGGCTCGTCCCGCGGGTGCGTGTGCAGTTCGGCCCCGCTGACCAGACAACAGAGCGCGATGAGGCCGGCGTAAATGAGCGGGGCCGCGTGCAGGTAAATGCCCATCGCGACCGCGGCCCCGACCCAGGCCACCGCGAGCAGGTACTGGCGCCCGGCGAACAGGCCGCCCATTACCGCGAATGCCAGCACGTTCACCCCGGCGCAGCCGATGTACCCGGTCTCGATCCCCCGCGCGAAGTCGGCGCCCGCCGCGAGCCGGCAGGCCACCAGGGCCGCGGCGCACGCGGCGGTCTGCCCGACCCAGAGGGACCACAGGTGGAACCGCGCCGGGGTGTACCGGCCGCGGGCGAGCCACCTCTCGCGGGCCAGCAGTGCGAACAGCGACGCGCTCGGGGCGAACACGATAGCCCACACCCAGGGTTCCGCGGCTCCGGCCCGGAGCAGGGCGAACACCCCGACGTCGCACGCCAGGTTCAGCCCCGCCTGGGCGACGAGCCCCGGCGCGAGGGCGCGGAACTCGCCCGCGTCCCGGGC